>CAZEXC010000052.1:0-11274 GCA_964516625.1 uncultured Oscillospiraceae bacterium
TCCGAAAGTGTATTTGACGAAAATCAAGGGGTTCGGATCTGCGCGTTTTGGTGGAGCTGAGGGGAATCGAACCCCTGTCCGAAAGTGCTTTGGCGGAATCTTCTCCGGGCGCAGATGGTTATTTTGCGGGTTAAGCGCGGTTCCCTTTCCTGGGGCAAGCCATCACGCCTTGCAGGTCAGGTAGCTTCATGATTCATGGTGCGCTCAAAGCTTTGCGCACGCACGGACGCTGCTGATCGACGCCCAGACCCCGGGCCGCAGCGCTCCCGGGCTGGACGGGCCTGCCTTAAGCGGCGGCCAGAGAGAGATTATCGTTCTCAGTTGATTTTAAAGGTCCCGATTTTAAGGATGGTCGGGTCATCCGCCCGCTTATCCCGTCTCCGCGCCCCCGTCGAAACCATTGCAGCCCCATGAGAGCGGAAGCGGTCGTTTTTATTATCTCCCCGGCTTTATGAGAAAACCGGGGAAATTTTTGAAAAAATCAGGATTTTTTCGGTTCGGGGTATTCCACGCCCCCGGTGTCCACCGTTACCTTCGCCATGATCTGCGGCGTAAGGGGCTTGTCGCCCCAGCCGGTCTTGGCGGAAGCGATCTTATCCACGACGTCCATACCCTCGATGACCTTCCCGAAAGCGGCGTACTGGCCGTCCAGATGGGGCGCGTCGTCGTGCATGATGAAAAACTGGCTCCCGGCGGAATCGGGATCCATGGCGCGGGCCATGGACAGGACGCCGCGGGTGTGCTTGAGGTCGTTTTGAAAGCCGTTTGCGGCAAATTCGCCGGGTATCTCATAGCCGGGTCCCCCGGTGCCGTTCCCCTTGGGGCAGCCGCCCTGAATCATAAAGCCGGGGATAACGCGGTGAAAAATGAGGTTGTCGTAAAAGCCTTTGTTTACCAGCGAGACGAAATTGTTGACGGAGTTGGGCGCGATGTCGGGGTACAGCTCCGCTTTTATCACGCCGCCGTCGAACATCTTGATGGTAACGACAGGATTGCTCATGCATTTGCCTCCTTCAGTTTGCGGTCGATCTCACGCCGCGCGCTCTTTTCCGCGGCGTCGTTTCTCTTGTCATAGAGCTTCTTGCCCTTGCACAGGCCGAGCTCCACTTTCACGAGACTGCTGCGGAAATACAGGGACAGCGGGACGAGCGTCAGCCCATCCTGCTTTACGCGGGCGCCGAGGCGCGTTATTTCTCTCTTGTGCATAAGCAGCCGCCGATCCCGGTCTGGGTCGGCGTTAAAGTAGCTGCCCTGCTTATAGGGGCTTATGTGCAGCCCGTGAATCCAAAGCTGCCCGTCCTTCACGCGGGCGTAGCTGTCCTTCATGTTCAGCGTCCCCGCGCGGATGGATTTTACCTCTGTGCCGGTAAGCTCGATGCCGGCCTCGAAGCGGTCGAGGACAAAATAATCGTGAAACGCCTTGCGGTTGGCGGCGATCTGCTTCGTCCCCCTGCCTTCAGCCTGCATTCCGGGCTCACCTCATTTCCGTGCTGACAGTCAAATCATTATACTACAAAAGGGAAATTTTAGCAAACATTATTATAATAGCGCAGCCGTCATGTCAAAAAATAGCGGCGCAGGTCGGCGGCGGCGTTTTCCGGCAGAAGGCACAGGCCCTGTTCTCTGGCGTGTTCTTCCCACTGGGCCGGGAGCGCGCAGTCCGCGCCGAACTCGTACAGTCCCGGGCGCACCTGCTCCGGCGCGAGGGTAAGTATGTAGCCGCCGCCGGAAAGATAAAGAGCGCTGCCGTCCCCGCCCGCGCAGCAGGACGCCCCGCCCAGCAGCGCTTCCAGATCCTCGAAGAAAAAAGCCCGGCGGCCCGCCCGTCCCGGCCGCGCGATGACCAGCGCGTCCTCTCCGGCGGTAAAGCATTCCGCCTCCGTTTCCGCCCATGGGGCATAGCCCTCCCGCTCCAGCATCCGCCTTACCAGTGTCAGCATCTGCCTCCGATCCGGGATGTCCTCCCGGGAGAACCAAATCGACACCGCGTTTTCCGCCACTTGAACCGCCCGCATATGCGTTTACCTCCGATACAGAGCAAAATATTGCGGCATAGATCGCATATGATGATTATAGAACAATTTTTGCGGAAAGGTATATAATAAAAATGTGGTAATTTCCCGGGGGAAGTGCTATACTGGTTTCAAAAAGTAACATTCGGTAACAAGGGGCGGAAGATGGATTACACAGAGAAGCGGCTGCGCCGCGTAAACGGCTATACGGGCGTCATCATAAATGTGCAGGCCGACATGATACGGCTGCCCAACGGGGATGTGACCATACGGGAGGTCGTCCACCACCCCGGCGGGGTGTGCGTGGCCGCCGTGGATGAGGACGGATCCGTGGCCATGGTGCGGCAGTACCGCTATGCTTTCCGGGATCATCTATGGGAGCTGCCCGCCGGAAAGCTCGAGCCGGGGGAGGATCCTCTCGGCGCGGCCAGACGGGAGCTGAGCGAGGAGACCGGCCTTGAGGCCGCCGAGTGGAAGGAGCTGGGTACGGTCTACACGTCGCCGGGCATTTCCACGGAGACGCTGTACCTCTATCTCGCCACAGGGCTTCGTCAGGGTCAGGCGCACCCCGATCCCAACGAGTTTCTGGACGCGGCGCGCGTGCCGCTGGCGGAGCTTTTTGACCGCGCCGTCGGCGGCGAGATACGGGACGCGAAGACCGTCATCGGCATTCTTCGGGCCCAATGGGAGTTAGGCAAATAAACCAGAATTTGATTTTTATGCCTGCTTATGCTATACTGACCGATATTCAGTGATCAGACTGCGAACCAATATTCGTTCATGGGAGTTTTGTATGGAAAAATATATCATCCACGGCGGAAAACCCCTCCACGGTACGGTTGATATCTCCGGCGCGAAGAACGCGGCGGTAGCCATCATCCCCGCGGCCATTATGGTTCGGGGCGTGTGTCGGCTGGAAAACCTTCCTCAGATAAGCGATACGGACACGTTGCTGCACATCCTGCGCTATATGGGCGCGGACGTGCGGACAGTAAACCGCACCACGGTAGAGATAGACTGCACGAACGTCCGAATGGACAGTCTGCCGGAGGATATGTGGGCGATGACCCGCCGCATCCGGGCGAGCTATTATCTCATCGGCGCGATGCTTGGCCGTTTCGGCAGGGCCCATACCACCATGCCGGGCGGCTGCAACTTCGGCGTGCGTCCCATAGACCAGCACATCAAGGGCCTGACCGCCCTTGGCGCGGACATGAAGGTCGGCGGGGGCTTTATCACGGCCTCCGCAAAAACGGGCCGTCTCCGCGGCGCGACCATATACCTTGACAGAGTATCCGTCGGCGCGACCATCAACATCATGATCGCCGCCGCTACCGCCGAGGGGCGCACCGTCATTGAAAACGTGGCGCGGGAGCCGCATATCGTCGATCTGGCGAACTTTCTCAACTCCATGGGCGCGGACGTGCGCGGCGCGGGTACGGACGTTATCAAAATACGCGGCGTAAGCCAGCTTCACGGCGGGACCTACGCCCTTATTCCCGACCAGATAGAGGCGGGTACATATATGGCGGCGGTGGCCGCCACCGGCGGCGCGGTGCGCGTTGCAAACGTCATCCCGAAGCACCTTGACTGCATTTCCTCCAAGCTGCGGGAGATGGGCGTGTCCGTCGAGGAGGGGGACGATTACGTCCTCGTGCGGCGGGAGGGCCCGCTGCTCTGCACCAATATAAAAACAAAACCGTATCCGGGCTTCCCTACGGATATGCAGCCCCAGATTACGACCGTTCTCTCTCTGGCCGAGGGCACCAGCATGGTGACGGAGGACGTATACGACGGCAACCGCTTCAAATACATCGCGGAGCTGAAAAAAATGGGCGCGCGCATCCATGTGGAGGATCGCGTCGCCATCGTGGAGGGCGGCGGCTGTCTGTCCGGCGCCGTCGTCAAGGCCTGCGACCTGCGGGCGGGCGCGGCCATGGTGATCGCCGGCCTTGCGGCCGAGGGCGTCACCCGGGTAGAGGACGTGTGGTTTATTGAGCGGGGATATCAGAACATCGTCGGAAAGCTCCGGGCGCTGGGGGCGGATATCCGCTGCGCCGACGAGCCGGACGAACCGAAGGAACCCCGTATAGCCTGGATCGCCGGCTGACAGTGAGGCTGACCCTTATCTGTCAGGGGCGGCTCCGGGAGAAATATTATCAGGCCGCCTGCGAGGAATATATAAAGCGCCTTGGCGCTTACTGCCGGCCGGAGGTCATCGAGCTGGCGGAAAAAAGCGACGTTACCGCCCATATCCCGAAGGACGCTTACGTCATCGCCATGTGCATCGAGGGCGAAAAAATCGACAGTCCCGGCCTCGCGGCGAGGCTTTCCCGCTGCGCGCTGGAGGGGAAAAGCCGCGTGTGCTTCCTCATCGGCGGCTCGGAGGGACTTTCCCCGGCGGCAAAAAATTCCGCAAATTGGAAGCTGTCCATGTCGGATATGACTTTTCCGCACCATCTGGCGCGGGTCATGCTGCTGGAACAAATTTATCGGGCGTTTTCCATAAACGCCGGAGCAAAATATCATAAATAAGCCTTTGCTGCGAATCGAGGTGCCGTCATGTCAGACTGGGGACGTCGTGAATACGGGAAAACTTTCGGCGCATGGCCGCGGGACGACGCCGGGGAAACGGTGGAGCCCGCGTTTCTCACGCACTGCGGGCCGCTGCATATGGAGGCGGAAATGATCCAGTCCATGCTGGAAGCCTATGGCATCCCGAGCCTGCGGCGTCTGCCGGGAGACGGGGCGTTCGGCGAGGTCATCCTCGGCATGAGCGGAAGCGGCGTCGATATTTTCGTGCCCGCCACACAGCTTGACGAAGCAAAACAGCTTCTGGAAGGAGAGCCGGATGTCGGATTACAGGAGTGAATACGGGCGCTGGCTGGACAGCCCCGCCCTGTCGGAACGCGAGTGGCAGGAGCTTGACGCCATCCGCGGGGACGAGGAGGAGATCAAAAGCCGCTTCTGCGGGCCGCTGGAATTTGGCACGGCGGGACTTCGCGGCGTCATGGGCGTCGGCCTCGCGCGGATGAACGCGCACGTCGTCCGATGGGCGACGCAGGCATTTGCCTCCCTTATCGTGGAGGAGGGAAACGAAGCCCGCCGCAGCGGCGTCGTCATCTGCTACGACTGCCGTCACAACAGCCGGGAATTTGCTATAGAAGCAGCGTGCGTCTGCGCGGCAAACGGCATTCATGTGCGTCTTTTCGACGCGCTCCGTCCAACGCCGGAGCTGTCCTTTGCCGTCATCGAATACGGCGCGGCGGCGGGCATCAATATCACCGCCAGCCACAACCCCCGCCAGTATAACGGCTATAAGGTCTACTGGTCGGACGGCGCCCAGCTCCCCCCGCAGCACGCGGAGGAGGTCGCCCGGCGCATGGGGCAGACCGACATCTTCACCGGCGTTTCCACCATGCCGATTGCCGACGCTGTTGCCAGCGGCATGGTCGAATATATCGGCGCGGAGACCGACGAGCGCTTTTTGCGGAACGTCCTGTCCCAGGCCATCGACCCGGACTGCGTAAAAGCTGTCGCCGACCGATTCTCTGTGGTTTATACCCCTTTCCACGGCGCGGGGCACAAGCTCGTCCCGGCGGCGCTGGCCCGTCTGGGCCTTACGAAAATATACCCCGTGCCGGAACAGATGATCCTTGACGGGGATTTCCCCACGGTGGAGAGTCCGAACCCCGAGGATCCCGCGGGCTTTGCTCTGGCCATAGATCTGGCGCGCAGAACCGGCGCCGCCCTCATCATCGGCACGGATCCGGATTCCGACCGCGTGGGCGTTATGGCTCTCGGCAAGGACGGGGATTATCACGCCATCACAGGCAACCAGATGGGCGCGCTTTTGACGGACTATGTCATCACGGCCCGCCGGGAGGCCGGGACGCTGCCGGAGAGGCCCGCCGTCCTGTCCACAATCGTTTCGACCGATATGGTCCGCGCCATCTGCGAACAGAACGGCGTACACTACGAGCAGACCTTCACCGGCTTCAAATTCATGGCCGAAAAGCTCAGCCAGTACGCCGCCGAGGGCAGCTACCGCTACCTTCTGGCCTTTGAGGAGAGCTATGGCTACATGGTCGGCGATTACGTCCGCGACAAGGACGCCGTCACCGCCAGTATGCTGATAGCGGAAATGGCGGCGCACTACTGCCGGGAGGGCATGACTCTTCTGGACGCGCTGGACGCGCTGTATGAAAAATACGGCTATTTCACCGAGCGCACCGTGAACATCTACATGGACGGCATAGACGGCCCGGAGCGCATGGCCGGGCTCATGGCGCGCCTTCGCGCCGCGCCGCCGGTGGAGCTTGTCGGCCAGCGCGTCATCCGTATGCGCGACTACCGGGACGGCACCATTTCCGTGCCTGGTCTGGGCCCGGTGGCGCATACGGAGATATCCGGGTCGAACGTTTTGTATTTTGAGCTGGAAAACGACGTAAATTTTATCATCCGTCCCTCCGGCACAGAACCGAAAATCAAAATCTACATTCTTGCCCGCGGAAAGGACGGCGGGAGCTGCCGCGAGAAAGCGGAAGCCGCCGCCCGGCAAGCCGCGCAGCTTGGAAAGGAGCAGTATGATGAAAGCATTTAAGAAGCTTACGAGCCTGTTTTTGGCCGCGTGTACGGCGCTTGCGCTGTGCGTCCCGGCTTTTGCCGTGAGCGAGGGGGAGCAGCGCGTCGTCATCGGCGCGGATCTTTCCAGCGACCAGATCCTGACCGTATACAGCCAATTCGGCCTTGTGCGCGGCTCCGTTACGGAGCTGACGGTCACGAACGCCGAGGAACGCGATTATCTCGAAGGCCTCGTGTCCGAGAGCGTCATCGGCACCCGCAGCATATCCTGCGTCTATATCAAGACCCTCAGCGAAGGCTCCGGCCTGACCGTCACGGCCACAAATATCAGCTGGTGTACCGAGGATATGTATAAGTCCGCCCTTATGACCGCCGGCATCTACGACGCGGAGGTCAAGGTCGGCGCGCCCTATTCCGTGTCCGGCACCGCCGCCCTCACCGGCATTTACAAAGCCTACGAGGACATCACCGGCCAGACGCTCGATGAGGACGCGAAAAGCGCCGCCGCCGACGAGCTGGTCATCACCGCGGAGCTGGCCGACGCGCTGGCTGACGCCGCCGAGGCAGAGGGCATTGACACCGGGGATATCGCCGAGGAAATCAGCAGCGCCGACGCCGTTTCCATCGTAAACGAGCTCAAGCTCATCCTCGACGAGACGCAGGATATGACCGACGATGAGCTCCGGGAGCAAATCACTGCCATCGCCGCCGATTACGGCTACACGCTGGACGACGCGCTCATCGAAAAGCTCATCTCCCTGTGCCGCAGCATGGAGGGGCTTTCCATCTCCGAGCTGCAGGACAAGGTGGAGCAGTTCAAGTCCACCGTCTCCACAGTCACCGAGTATGCCGAAAAGGTCACGACCTTCGGCCAGAAGGTCTCCAACTTCTTCTCGAAGATCGCCGACGCCTTCCGCAGCGTCTTCGGAGGCGGCGATTGACCGTCAAAACAAAGGAAAACAGGAAGCCGCGGCCCCGGGCCGCGGCTTCCTGTATGCTTGGGCGGCTGCGGCCTGTGGCGCAGGGCGGCAGTCCCGTTATATATGTCGGATTTAATACGCCACGCCCCAGATGACCATGGATCTCGCGGGCTTTCCGCAGCAGGGGCATGTCTCGCCGAGCTTTTCCTGCCGGAAGGGGATGCATCGGCTGGAAACGCCCGCGAGCTCTTTCATTTTTTCCTCGCAGGCCGCATCGCCGCACCACATGGTCTTCACAAAGCCGTCCTGAGCCTTTTCCCTGACCTGCTCCACCGTCTCGGCGGCCCAGGTGTGCTCGTCAAGGTTGCGCTTCGCTTTTTCATACAGCCCGTCGTGAATCCTGTCAAGAAGCTCCGGAACGGATGCTTCCAGCCCTTCCAGCGGAAGCGTTGTTTTCTCGCCGCTGTCGCGCCGGACGGCAACGCACTGGCCGTTTTCCAGATCCCGGGGGCCTATCTCGATGCGCAGGGGCACGCCCTTCATCTCGTACTGGGCAAACTTCCATCCGGCGCTGTTGTCGGAAAAATCGCCCTTTGCGCGGATACCGGCGGCCTTGAGACGCTCCACCACGGCCTCCGCCGCCTCCGTCACGCCGGGCTTATGGGCGGCGATAGGAAGGACGATGGTCTGGATAGGCGCGACCCGCGGCGGCAGCACAAGGCCGCTGTCGTCGCCGTGGGTCATAATGATGCCGCCGATGATGCGGGTGGACATGCCCCAGCTCGTCTGGTAGGGATAGGCGGCCTGATTGTTTTTGTCCTGAAACGTGATGCCGAACGCCCGGGCAAAGCCGTCGCCGAAATAGTGGCTGGTGCCGGACTGGAGCGCCTTATGGTCGTGCATCATGCACTCGATCGTATACGTGTTTTCCGCGCCGGCGAATTTTTCCTTTTCCGTCTTGTTCCCCCGGATGACCGGCATGGCAAGGAGCTTCTCGCAGCATTCGGCGTATATCTCCAGCATCTGCAAGGTCTCCTGACGGGCCTCCTCAGCCGTGGCGTGGAGGGTGTGTCCCTCCTGCCAGAGAAATTCGCGCCCGCGCAGGAAGGGGCGGGTGGTCTTTTCCCAGCGCAGGACACTGCACCACTGGTTGTATTTCATGGGAAGCTCACGCCAGGAATGGAGCACGTGGCTCCAATGGTCGCAGAAAAGCGTCTCGCTGGTGGGTCGGACGCAGAGCCGCTCCTCAAGCTGCTCCGTTCCGCCCATCGTGACCCATGCGCACTCCGGCGCGAAGCCCTCCACATGATCCTTCTCCCGCTGGAGCAGGGATTCGGGTATCAGAAGCGGCATGGACACGTTCTCGTGGCCGGTCTGCTTGAACCGCGCGTCGAGCATGTTCATAATGTTTTCCCATATCGCGTATCCGTAAGGCCGGAGGATGAAAAGCCCTTTCACCCCGGAATAATCCACCAGCTCCGCCTTGGTGCACACATCGGTGTACCACTGGGCAAAATTGTCCTCCATGGAGGTTATCTGCGCGACCTGTTTATCTTTTGCCATAACGAGACCTCGACTTCATTACTTTTGTGTTCCGGCTTTCTATTTTATCTGCGCTGACAGCCATTGTCAAGAAGACAGGGCTTGACCGCGCGTTTTTTCCTGATATATAATAGAAACGCTTGAATGGATCGTAAGCGCACGCATAGTTATGGAGGTGTGCCCTTGAATAAACAGCGATATCTTGCGGAGCTCCAGCGGCTCCTCGTGTTTATGACCGAGGAGGATCGGACACTTACCGTCCGCCGCTACGCCGATATGTTCGACGAGGCCGGCGAGGACGGCGCGGACGCTCTTATTGTCAGGATCGGCTCTCCCACCAAGGCGGCCATCGCGCTTAGCCGGGGCTATGAGCCGGGCAGCGCAGCGTATCCGGGCGATGAACCGCCGGAAGAAGCGCCCCGTCAGCCGGAGCCGAAGCCGGAGCGGACGCCTGCCCCGGACGGGCTTTGGGACGACCTTCTGGATTACGACTTGCCGGACTATATGGCAGAGGATGCGCCTTTTGCGGAGGAATCGTCGGAGGACGAGGATGATATGCCCGGCGGCGAAGCCGCCTATACAGGGGACGACCGCGTCCCCGCGTGGGACGTGCCGCCGGACGAGCCTTGGCGGGAGCAGGCTGCCCGCGGCGACCTGTATACGCGGAGCGTTCCTCTCGGCCTTGGCATCCCCCTGTTCGTTCTGATAACCGCAGCCATCGGCATCCCCCTGTTCGTCCTTGCCGTCGCGGTGATGGCGGCGCTTCTGGCGCCCGGGCTCGCGGGAATATTCGGCGCTTACCTGTCCGCTGTCGGCGGGCTGTGGTGCATATCTTATGTGGCAGACGCCATCCTCCTGTTCGGTCTCGCCTTTCTCATTCTGGCGGTAGGCCTTATCGTGCTGTGGGCCGGCGTGTGGATAGACGCGAAGATCATCGACCTGTGCGCTCGGGGAATCCAGTGGCTCAGCGGCGAGCTTTTGGGAAGGAAGGTGACGGGAGATGAATAAGGCCTGGCGTATCGTCGGCGGTATTGCGCTCGTGTTTCTCGCGCTCGGCGTCATCGGCATCGGCGTGGGCTTTTTCGCGGGAAGCTCCCCCGTGGTCATCCAGAACCACGGAAATTTTTCGGAATATATGGAGCGACTGGAGATAAACTGGAACATCCTGCGCGGCTTTATAGCGGGACTGTTTTCTTAAAAGCCCCGCAGAATCCGCGTTCCGCAGGCGGGCAAAAAAATAAAAAACGCTTCTTTTTTTCACGGTGAATAAGAAGCGTGGATATTACGGCCTGAGCCTTGTGGTCGTGACGACCACAAGGCTTGCTGTGTACTCTCGTGTATCCTATATCATCTTGTAAGGAGATAAACCATGGGTGAATTTGCTTATATCGGAAACGCCGGGCAGACTTATATGCCCTTTAAGGAGAACACCGGCGTAAAAACGCTGCCCTATACCCCGCTGGGCAGGCCGGAACCCGCTATCCCGGAGCTCGAATTGAATCCCGCCGCTCTTGAAAAAGGCTGGGTCATACAGGCGCAAAGCCAGCACTTCCTGCCCGGCGTGACGGCCCGGATGCTCGATTGGTTTTGGGCAAACATGGAGAAGGGTTATTATCTCTGGGCGCCGGGATCGCACAAACGGTTTTCCTGGGTGAAGGAGCCTTGGCGCGTGGGATTTGTAAACTCCGTCCACATGATCTCTGAATCCGTGGGCGAGGGGCTCCCGGTGTTCGGCGGCAACGGCATTGAGATCCACCGTCTCGGTCTTGACTGGTTCCCGTTCACGGCGGCGCTGGATCACGTTATTGTCGAGGGCGTTTTCAACGATCCGGGCGAGTTTGTGGATATGACGGTTCATATGTGGGATGACTGCGAGAGCGGCGCCCGGCACATCACCGCGTCGGTGGCGTCGACTACCGTACATGAGCCGCCGCGTTTTGTGAAAGAAATGCTGGCAGAGGATCCGAAGATCATGCCCGTCGCTCCCGCCTCCACCGACCACGGGGAATATGAGATCAGCCGCTGGCCGGATTTTCTTCCCGCGCTGTATAAGCTGTGGGAAGGTCACCCCGACCCGACGCAGAGCGTGCCCTGCGATCTGCGGGTAATACAGAAGGGCGAATACGCATGGGAATATGTCGCGGAAAACGCCCCTATCGTCCCGCGCGGCAGATAAGAAATCATCCCGGCCTTCATTGGCTGTCGCAAAGGCCGTC
>CAZEXC010000053.1:0-11232 GCA_964516625.1 uncultured Oscillospiraceae bacterium
TTTTGCAGACGCTTTATCTCGCGGGCGACAAGGCTCAGCGCCTCGTCCCACGAGGCTCGGCGGTAGCCGGACTTGCCGCGGTTTTCGGTGTTGCGGTTCTTCCCGTCGGGCGTTTCCACAAAGTCCTCGCGGATCATGGGATACTTCAGGCGGTCATAGGCATAGGTCTTATCCCGCTCGCAGTAGCCGAGAAGGCTCATCGTGGTCTTGCGCTGGGGGGTATATTCCTTGCCCCGGGCCTTGATGACCCAGCCGGGGGGATCGTCGTCGGTCATGACGATGGGCCGGACGCGGCGGATGACGCCGTCGATGGTGTGCAGGGTCATGGGGCCGCCGACGCACACGCTGTGTGTGATACGCTCCCGCTTGCTGTCGGAACGCATAGCTTTTCTTTCCATATCTGCTCTCACACTCCTTACTGTACTTCGCGCATCTGACGGGCGTATTCGGAGCGTGGGTCGATCTCCACCATCGTGCCGATATATTTTCCGTCCCGGCGCTCAAAGCAGCGCATATCGAAATCCTCGATGACGGGTATCCAGAACACGCGGCCGTCCGGCCCCTGATAATGCTTGCCGAGGTGGAACCTGTGCAGCAGCATATCCACGTCGCCGCCCGGGGCGGGGAAGCTCTTCTGCGCCTCGTCGTAGTGCAGGTTCAAAAACGTGGGATCCACGACGCCGTATCTTTCCATACGCATGGGGCCGATGTCCTTCCAGTCCTCCGGCATGGAACGCATGATCTCCACCATGGCGTCGTAAACGTCCCTGCCGGGCATTCCGCAGCCCTCGAAATCCTCGTACCAGATGCGAAACGCGTTCACATGCTCGCTTGGGTGACCCTTCAGCGCGTTTTTCACGCGCTGTTCCAGCTCCCCGCGCGTCATGGTCACATTCCCCTCCGGGAGGTGGAGGGTGTATTTCTTTACCAGATCCAAAGCGCTCTCTCCTTGTCGTTATCGAATGACGTTTTTCCCGGTCAGGTCGCCGATGGACCCGGTCCTGCCGGATTTTCTGTCCGCGCCGTAGCCGTAGCTCCAATCCTCGGGCTGGGGATAGCTCTCCGTCAGCCGGGGCTCGCCGAGGATAACGCCGGTACCGGCAAACGCCTCCGCCAGCTTTTCCTCCGCAAGCCTTTTGGCCTGAGCCTCGTTTTCCGCAAGGACGCTCACGCGAGCGGCGGGGCAGAAGACGTATTTTGGCTCCGTGGGCTTTTCCAACTGGGTCTTGGGAGCCTCGAAGACATATCTTTTCATGTCCTCGGCGCTTTTTTTGGTTCGCGTGTCTTTTCCAAACATGCTCATGATCGTTCCTCCTCCGTCACGGCATCCGCACGTCGGGGATGGAGCGGCCGTTTATCCAAGGGTCGTATTTCATGATAAAGCGTTTGTCGTCCCCCTCGAAGGCGACGCCGCCAAGCTCGGAGGGGTGGATCCACCGAAACGCCGTGTAATCGCCCGCCTTCGGCTCCGTCTGCCATGTGTTTACCGCGTCGTAATAGTTGTGGAAATTACATTTCGTATGGGTGTCGTGGGTGATGTTTCCCTCGTAGATATGCTCCACGTAGCCGTCCTTGGGCGCTTTGCGGCCCGTCATTTGCAGCTTTCCCACCCGGATCTGCATGGAAAGCCGCTCCCGGGCGATGCGCTCGGCGGCTTCGGCGTCCGGCTCGTTCGTGTGCGCGACGCCGCAGGGAAGCTCCCATGTGCCGTCGGGGCGCTGGCAGACGAGCACGTCTCCCGTGGGGCCCGCGTGGTGCTGGATAAGTACGGAAATGGTGTTCATCGGTATGTTCTCCTTCTTCCTGTCAAAGCGTATACTGGTGCTCCGCGGGCTGATAGCCCTCGGCCTCAAGCTGTGCGCCAACGCGTTCCCGGAACTGGCGAACCGTTTCCAGATGCACGTCGCGGTCGATGCGACGCACCTCCTCGCCGTCCTCCATGACGCTGGCCCATTCCGTAAAGCCGCCGCGGGTGCTGCGGCACACGAACTTATACGTTTTCACTGTTTTCCGCCTCCTTCTCTTTCTTTTCCTGACCGGGATCGTCCTTCCACTGCATAAAGTCGAAATCGTCAGCGGGGAGCTGCCCGGTCGCGTCCAGATAAGATATGATGCCGCGCTCGGCCGCGACCATGACGCCCATGGGGTGCATGGTGGGCTTCGGCGTGATCTCAAAAAGCATGTCGGCCACGGAGCCGAGGTTTTTCATCATCGCGGTGTTGCGCTCGTTCACCGGCCAGCCTTTGCGCCGGCCCTCCTCCGCGTCGAGCTTGTGGATAAAGCATTGATATTCGTTTCGGAACAGAAACACGTACATGATCTCCTGCCCGGACAGGACGGCTATCATTTTCGCGGCGTTGAGCGCCTCCAGAAGCGCGTCGCCGTCCTTTTTCATGAGCGTGAGCTGCACGTCGTTTGCGTGGTTGTTCCTGTCTGTGCGATCCCGGCTGTTTCTCGCCGGCTGCTTTTCGGCCATCCATGTCCTCCCTTATCGAACAAACGGCACGTTTCTTACTTCTAATTGTATAATAAACCATGGGACGGTTGCAAGGTCAACAGGAATTTACGGCGTATCTCCGGGATTTTTTTCACGCGAAAAATCCCGCAAGACGTTGATATAAGCGGATTTTTATTTTTTTGTAACATCAATTTGGTTGTGACCCTGCAACAACTCTCTGTCGCGGGACAGGTTCAGCCGCCTGCGGAACGTGCGTATCGCGAGACCCACGCACATGAGAAAGCCGAAGGACGAGCCGAAATACCACGCCCACAGAAGCCCGGTATAGCTCTGGAGGACCCGGGTCAGCACAAAGCACATCGTCACCCGGACGATGAACTCCAGAAGCGTCTCGATGAAAAACGCCAGGCTCTGTCCCACGCCGCGGAGCAGCCCGCCGGTGGCGATAATGAAGCAGATGACGGCGTATACCGGCGATATGATGCGAAGATAGCTCACGCCCGCCTGTATGACCATGGGAGAGGAATCCGCGTCGATGAAAAGCCCGATGAGCTGCGCCGGGATGAGCTGGAACAGCAGTATGACGCAGGCGGTGATGAGAAGGCACACGACGACCGTCACGCGAAAGCCCTCCCGCACGCGGGCGTTTTTCCCCGCGCCGCAGCATTGGGCGGTAAACGACGCGAACGCCGTCCCGATGGTGTTAAGGCTCATGTACGCGAGGTTGTGCAGCTTCGACGCGGCCTCATAGCCCGCGATGATGGCCGTGTCGTAGGTGTTGAGGATGCTCTGCACGATGGTGTGCGTCAGGGCGACGCAGCTCTGCTGCAGAACGCAGGGTACGGCCGCCTTGGCGATGTCGCCCAGAAGGCGCCAGTCAAAGGCCGCGCCGGGGCCGCACAGCCGGCGTATCCGCCGCACGACGAGCCCGAAAGCCAGCGCCGCCGCCACGAGCTGGGAAAACGACGTCGCCGCCGCCGCGCCCGCCACGCCCCAGCCGAGGAAGCGGACCGCGATATAGTCGAGCACGACGTTCAGAACGGAGCTCATGCACAGCAGGTACAGCGGGAGCTTCGAGTCGCCGAGGCCGGTGAATACGCCGTTCGCCGCGTTATATACCAGCATGGGCAGAACGCCCGCGGCGTAGATGGCAAGGTACAGCCGGGCGGAGGAGAATATCTCGTCCGAGGCGTTGAGAAGGCGCATGAGCGCCCCGGAAAGGGCGATGCCCAGCAGGGACAGCGCAAGGCCGAAGACCGCCAGAGAAATGAGGGACGTATACGCCGCCTTGCGGAGCTTGTCGGTCTGTCCCGCGCCGAAAAGCTGGGATATGACCACGGAGCAGCCCATGGAAACGCCGGTGGCCACGGCCACGAAAAACAGGGTGATGGGATAGGCCGCGCCGATGGCGGCCAGACCCTGATCGCCGGTAAACCGGCCGACGATCATGCTGTCGGCAATATTATAAAACTGCTGGAGCAGCGTGCTGAGAAGAAGGGGCACGGAAAAGGCCAGTATGACCTTCGGGACGTTTCCCCGGGTAAGGTCTCTTGTCATGCCTCCGCTGTCCTTTCCAGAGGAATATCGCCGAGATTTATGCACTCGCGGGTGCGGAGCCCTTCAAAAAGCCTGACCTCGAAGCCCTTCATCTGGATGGACAGGTCAAAGAGCCCCACAGGCAGGTCGCTGAACCAGAAATCGCCGTACTCGTCCGTCCGCGTCTCCCAGCGCTTGCCGCCGGAATTGAGAAGGCACCGCGCGCCGATGACGACCTCCTTTTCCACAGGGTCATATACCGTACCGGCGATGAACTGGCCGGGGATGTTGCGGTAATACACGCGGGGGCGCGCGCCCGTTTCCGGCAGGAGCACCGACGCGCCCTCTATGTAGTCGGCGAGAGCATCCTCCTCTCCGAAGCGCAGCGCGTCGGTGGGGCAGGCCTCCACGCATCGGGGAAGCCCGGCCCCGTGGTCGAGAAGGTGGGCGCAGCCCGTGCACTTCTGGGCGATGTTCTCTTTCTCGTTAAAGTAAATGGCCTCATAGGGGCAGGCGGAAACGCATTTTTTGCAGCCGGTGCATTTGGCCGGGTCGAGGATGATGAGCCCGTCGTCCCGCCGGAAAAAGGCGTCCGCCGGGCAGACGTCCATGCAGGCGGCGTTCCGGCAGTGGCCGCATATGCGGGATATGTAATGGATGCGCACCTTCGGGATCGTGCCCTGAACGTGATCCGTCACGCGGCACCAGAACTGCCCCGTCAGGGGCTGGGGCTTTGCATAGGGCATCCAGTCGTTCCCGGCGTGCTCGTCCTTGCACGCGAGCTGGCAGTTATAGCAGCCGGAGCATTTCGCCACGTCTATCACAAAAGCCTTTGCCATCAGCTTATTTCCTCCTCTTTGTCCAAAAGCCAGCCCGCGAGGCACACGCCCGCGTCCGGATCCACGTGTCTGGCGAACGCCTCGGGATAATCCCGCCGCCACCGGGCCATCTCCTCGTCCGTCACCTTCTGCACGTCCACGAGAAAGCCGGACACGGCCATGCCCGTGGCGTTTTTCGAGGTGGTGGACGTGGGGGTGATGGTGTTTATGTCCCCGCCGCGGTCGAGCCAGCCGGGGATGATCGGGTCAAGGCGGGAGCCGTGGTCAACGTAGCAGGTATGGGGGACAAGGCGCTCCGTCACATACGCGCCGCACAAAACGACGCCCCGCTCGTTGAACACCTTCACGATATCGCCGTGCTTTATGCCGCGCTTTTCCGCCTCGGAGGTGTGCAGCCACACCGGCTCGTACTGGTATCCGTCCCCGGCGCGTATCTTCATCGTCTCCACCTCCCGGTTCCAGACGATGTCGTCGCACTGGGCGTGCATCCGCCAGCGGCCATGGTTCGACATGCACAGGAGGGGGTATTTTTTCGCCCGCTCGGAGGACAGACGCTCGTCGTGGCTCACGCCCTTTTCTATCCAGTGCGGCACCGGCGGGCGCTCCGGGTCGTCGGGCGTGTATTTGGCGATCTCGGTGGAATAGAACTCCAGCTTTCCCGTGGGGGTGGACAGGGGAGCCTCTTCCGGGTCTTTATAAAAGCCGATGAGCCCGGCGGGAAGGGCCTCGTGCTCGGCCTGTTCCTTGCACGGGACGACGAATATCTTCCGCTTTTTGAACTCCTCCCACGTCATATATTCCTCGCAGCCGGTGGCCTTGTAGAAAAAGCGTACCCGCTCCTTTTCGCTCATGTTCCCGGTGTAGGCGTCGTAATATTCCGGGCCGAGCTTTTCCGCGACCCTGGCGCACACGTCAAAGTCGCTGAGCGACTCGCCCACCGGCGGGCAGCACGGCTCCTCCAGATAAATGGAGGTGAAGTTTCCCGAGGACATATCGTTTCCGAGGTCGTTCATCTCGTGCTTTGTGACGACGGGAAAGATGATGTCGGCGAAGTAGCAGTCGTTTTCAAGCCACGGGTGCTGGGCGACGATACATTCGATGGACGGGTCCTGAAACGCTTTCATGGTGAGGTTCCCGTCGTTCCAGCAGGTCGTCTGGCAGGGCGCGTCCGTCCATATCATATGCACGCGGCTGAGGCCCTCCCGGGGGTATTTCATTTCCTTGAACTGGTACTGCTGGGTGGGGTAGCGGTAGTTGTCCGGCCCCGGCTGCTGGGAGGAGGAAAAGCACTGAAGCCCCCGCCATTCGGCGTGGCCGTCCAAAATGGCCTTGTGGATGCAGCAGCGCGGGATGAACTGCTTCGGCGCGGGGAGCTGCCGGAACAGGTCGATAAGCTCCGGCGCGCGCTCCTTCTGCGCGTCGGTCAGAACGAAGCGGTTCATGTTTATCTTCGGGTCGACGTCCCCGTCCACCGGGCGCAGGGGGTCGGCGATGGCCGTTATCTTCGGCACGAATTTTCCCTGATAGGGCACGGGATAGTCCCGGTTCCACAGGCTCCATTCGAGCATTTTCGCCTGATGGACGCCGGGCTTTCCCAGCCCGCGCATACCGAGGAGCATGACCTCCAGACGCGCCGGCTCCGAGGAATAGGGCCCGCGTATGTAGCAGCCGCCGTTTCCGTGGATGATGGACGCCGTTTTTTTCGCCCAGTCCCGCGCCAGCGCCTTTATCGTCCATTCCTTTACGCCGCACTTTTCGCTGGCCCACGCCGGGGTCTTCGGCACGCCGTCCTCCCGCCCGAGGACGTAGTCCTCGAACTTGTCGAAGCCGTAGGCGTGGGTGGCGATGTACTCCTTATCGTAAGTCCCCTCGGTCATCCACACATAGGCGACGGCGAGCTGAAGCGCCGCGTCGGTGTTCGGAAGGATGGGTATCCACTTGTCCCCGTGGACGGCCGCGCCGTAGTTGAGGTCGGGGCAGATGTACACGCTTTTGAGCCCGATCTCGCTCAGCCAGTAGCAAAGGCGGGAGGGCATATGGGAGACAACGCCCAGCGGCGTCGTCTCCGGGTCGCAGCCCCAGAACAGGAGAAGATCCGAGTTTTTCGCAATGTCGGGATAGAGGTTTGTCTGCGGCGCCATCTCGCCGACCGGTTCGCAGCCCCAGACGTATTTTGCGCCCCAGAACCAGCCCTCCCAGGAGTCCATGTTCCGCATTTGCAGGGTGTAGCCCCCCATGAGGGACAGAAGCCGGTTGGGACAGCCGTGGCTCGGGGCGACGTTTTTGCCCTCGCCGTGCATGTCCGCCTGACACAAAACGGCCTCCGGGCCGTATGTTTCCTTTTGGCGCTTGAGCTCGTCAGCCACGATCTGCGCGGCCTCGTCCCAGCTGATGCGGACGTATTTCGATTTGCCCCGGTTCTGAGGGTTCCGCTCGCCGTGGGGATCCCAGTCCACCCGCTTGAGCGGATAGCGCACCCGGTTGGGGGAGTAGACCCGGGACTTGTACCCCAGACCGAAAGGGGTGATCGTCACCCGGTCGGGAGCCTCAAAGGTCTTGCCCCGGGCGCGTATTTTCCAGGGGTTGCAGTGCTTGTCCGTGTATTCCTTATCATAAAAGTACGGGCGGATGCGCGTGATTTTTCCGCCGCTGGAGTCCACCTGACAGGGCGCGCCGCTCTCCGGCCCCATGAGGCTGAAGGAAACGATGCTCTGATGCTCCGGCGTGAATTTGTCCGCCATGACGGATCCCTCCCTGCGCGCTTATGGCGCTCTATGCTGTATCGTGATAACATTATAGCAAAACAGACTCTTTTCTGTAACACTTTGTGGAGCGTTTGTTACATCTTTTCGGATGTGACAATAAGGAAAAATGTGTAGCCTGAAACATTTTTTTCGCCGCGACATTCCGATTTCCTGCCCGCAAAAAGTTGATTTTGTCGGCTGTTTTCTTTTGTTTCAAGGGATTTTTCCCGCTTTTGCCGGGGAAAGGCGAGGGCACATCTAAAAATATGTAACAAACGATTTTTTAGTTGTAACAAAGTTTTTTGCGTTGAAAATTCCGCTTTTTGCATTATAATATTGTCCGTGACCGCAATCAGGTAAATTTCAGCAAAGGAGAAAACGCAAAATGAAAAAAATTCTTGCTCTGCTTCTGGCGCTGTGCATGGCCTTCGCGCTGTGCGCCTGCTCCTCGAGCAGCACCACCGAAGAGACGGCGGAGAATGACGCCGAGACCGTGGAAGAGACTGCGGACGAGGCCGAGGAAGAGACCGCGGAGGAGGCCGAGGAAGAGCCCGCCGCCGAGAGCCAATACGCGGGCGAGCTCATCGTGTTTGCCGCCGCTTCCATGACGGAGACGCTCACGGAGATCGGCGACCTGTTCATGGCCGACAATCCTGACGTGAGCATCGTCTTTACATTCGACTCCTCGGGTACCCTCAAGACCCAGATCGAGGAGGGCGCGGACTGCGACGTGTTCATTTCCGCCGCCCAGAAACAGATGGATCAGCTCGATATCGAGGCCGACCCCGAGGTCAACACCGACGGTCTGGACTTCGTCGATACGGCCACCCGCTTCGACATTCTGGAAAACAAGGTCGTTCTGGCCGTGCCCGACGACAACCCCGCGGAGATCGACAGCTATGATACCTGGGCCGAGAAGCTCGCCGCCGGGGAAATCATGATGGCCATGGGCAACGAGGACGTGCCCGTCGGCGCTTATACCCAGAAGATCCTGACATGGTACGGTCTGGATGAGGAGGCTCTGAGCGCCAACATCACCTATGGCTCCAATGTCAAGGAGGTCACGACGCAGGTGTCCGAGGCCACGGTGGACTGCGGCATCATCTACGCTACCGACGCCTTCTCCGCCGGGCTGACCGTGGTGGACGAGGCTACCGCCGACATGTGCGGTCAGGTCATTTATCCCGCCGCCATCATGAAAAACGCCGCCGACGCGGAGCTCGCACAGGCGTTTTTGGACTTCTGCACCGGCGAGGAAGCCTCTGCCATCTTTGAGAGCGTGGGCTTTACACCGCTGGCCGGCTGATAACCGAAATAAGACAGGCGCGCAAGGCCGGACGGTTTCGATCGTCCGGCTCCGCGCTGTTTGGGAGGGAATATAAATGGACTGGTTCCCGCTTTGGAACTCTCTGCGTATCGCCGCCATATCCACGGTCATTATTTTCTTCCTCGGGATCCTCGCGGCTTACTGGATCGCAAGGCTCCCCCGCATTGTAAAAGGCGTTCTGGACGTCATCCTCACGCTGCCGCTCGTGCTGCCGCCCACCGTCGTGGGCTATCTGCTGCTGCGGCTACTGGGGCCGAAGCGCCCTCTCGGCGCGCTCGTTCTGAGTCTGTTCGGCACAAAGCTTGTCATGACATGGTGGTCGGCCATTTTTGCGACGGTCGTCGTGTGCTTCCCGCTCATGTACCGAACGGCGCGGGGCGCGTTCGAGTCGTTTGACGAGACGCTTGCCAATGCCGGGCGGACTCTGGGGCTTTCAAACACATACATATTCTGGCGCATCCGAATGCCGGTCTGCCGTCAGGGGATCATGGCCGGGACGGTGCTGGCCTTTGCGCGCGCGCTTGGCGAATACGGCGCCACGAGCATGATAGCGGGCTATACCCCGGGGCGGACAGCCACCATCTCCACCACGGTCTATCAGCTCTGGCGCACGGATAACGACGCGCTGGCTCTTAAATGGGTGTGCGTGAACCTTGCCATCTCCGCCGTCGTGCTGCTGGCGGTGAACCTGCTGGAAAAGGACGATCTGCGGTCGCGCCGCCGGAAGGAGGCCCGGTGATGGAGCTGTATGTAAACGTCCGAAAGACGCTGGGGGATTTCCGGCTCGACGTGGAATTTGAGGCGGGCGGCGGCGTTCTCGGGCTTCTCGGGGCCTCCGGCTGCGGCAAAAGCATGACGCTCAAGTGTATCGCCGGCATCGAAAGGCCGGACGAGGGGCGGATCGTCCTTAACGGGCGGACGCTTTTCGACTCGGAAAAGAAGATCGACCTTGCGCCGCAGCAGAGGCGGGTGGGCTATCTGTTCCAGCAGTACGCGCTGTTTCCCAATATGACGGTGGAGAAAAATATCGCCGCCGGGGCGCGCCGACTGCCGAAAGACCGGCGCCGCCTGGCTGTCGAGGCCATGATGGAGAAAATGCAGATCGCCGACCTGCGGGGCAAATATCCCCGCCAGCTCTCCGGCGGCCAGCAGCAGCGGACGGCTCTGGCGCGCATCCTCATAAACGACCCGGAGGCGCTTTTGCTGGACGAGCCGTTTTCCGCTCTGGATTCCCATCTGCGGGACAAAATGGAGCGGGAGGTCATGGACATCGTCCGCGGCTTTGGCGGCGCGACGCTTCTTGTGAGCCACAGCCGGGACGAGATATTCCGTATGGCCGACCGCGTCGCGGTCTACGACGCGGGGCATATTGACGCGCTGGACGAAAAGCACGCCCTTTTCAGCGAGCCGGGGACTTATACCGCCGCGCTCCTGACCGGCTGCAAAAATTTCAGCAGGGTCTCGAGCCTCCGTCACGAAAACGGGAGGACCGTGTTCCACGCCGACGACTGGGGCATGGAGCTGTCCCTTTCCGGCGAGCGCGCCGGCGACATAGCCGGACTGCGCCGGCACTACGCCGTCCTGCGGGACGGCCCGGGGCCGAATACCTTTGAAATGGAGCGCGTCGGCGTCATGGAGGATCCGTTTGAGTACGTCGTTTTCCTTCGCCGTCCCGGTTTTTCCGGCGAGAGCTTCGGCTGGACCATCACAAAAGAGGAATACCGCAGCCTGCCGGAGGGGAACCTCTTTGTCCAGTTCCCGGACGAGGCCCTGATGCTCCTGAAAAAGGACGGGAGGGCGTAACAACATATTGTTGTGACGACACGGCTTTTGCTGGACAATCAAAGCATTCCGTACTATAATCAATATTTGCGTGATGCGCTAGAATTTGACAGTAAGAGAGGAATGCTTCGTGAAAAACCGAAAAAACCCGTGGATAGCCATTGTTGCCTGCCTTGTCGTCCAGCTCTGCGTCGGCATCCTGTACCTCTGGAGCGCCTTTAAGGGAAACATTGTCGCGGCCTACGGCTGGAGCGCCAGCGCGGCCAACATGGTGTCATCCTATATGATTTTCGCCTTTGTGTTCGGAAACCTTATCGGAGGATTTATCAACGATAAGAAGGGCCCGAAGCTGACATGCACCATCGGCGTGGGCCTGTTCTCCCTCGGCGTCATCCTGACCGCCTTCGTGAAGGCCGCCGCGCTGTTTGACCTGACGTACGCCGTCATGGCCGGGCTAGGCTCCGGCATCGCCTACGGCGCGTGCATCTCCTGCATCCAGAAGTGGCTGCCCCACAAGCGCGGCCTTGCTTCCGGCCTTGCCTGCTC
>CAZEXC010000054.1:0-11098 GCA_964516625.1 uncultured Oscillospiraceae bacterium
TCCTTGTATTCCCACGGCACGTTGTAGAGATACTCCGCGATGCGGTGGTCGCAGAAGGGGACGCGCACCTCCAGCGCGCTGTACATGCTCATTCGATCCTTGCGGTCAAGGAGGGTCTGCATGAACCAGTCGGTATTCAGGCGCATCATCTCGCGCATACGGCGGTCGGTGGGGCTGTCGGAGGCGAGCGTGTCCGCGTCGGTCACAGTCTTATAATACCGCTCCATGACGTAATCGCGCGCGTCGAGCGACTGCGCGTATTCCGGGCGGAGGAAGCCCGCGCGGTACTGGATGGACTGCGCCCACGGAAAGCCCTCCGCCATGCGTATTTTCTCGTCCCGATACCACGGATAGCCGCCGAATATCTCGTCGGCGCACTCGCCGGACAGCGCCACCGTCACATGCTCCTTTATTTTTTTGCAGAACAGCAGGAGGGAGGAGTCCACGTCGCTCATGCCGGGCAGGTCGCGGGCGTCCACCGCGTCGAAAAGAGCGTCCACGAGCTCGTCGGTGTCCAGCGTGACGAGGAAGTGATCGCACCCCAGCCAGTCCCGGAGCTTGAAGATATATTCCGAATCGCTGGTGGGCTGGAACTTCCCGGCGCGGAAATATTTCATGTTGTCCCTGTAATCCACGGAAAAGGTGGTAAGCGTCCGGCCGCGCTCGCGCATATATCGGTCGGCGACGGAGCTTATGATGCCGGAGTCGAGCCCGCCGGAGAGGAATGTCCCGACAGGCACGTCGGAAACGAGCTGGCGCTCGATGGCGTCCGTCACGAGCCGGCGCACGGCGGCGATGGTGTCTTCCAGACTGTCGGTGTGTTCCCGGGCGCGGAGCGACCAGTACCGCTCGGTTCTCAGGCCGTTTTCGTCAAAATAGCCCCGGCAGGCGGGGGGCAGCTCGCATATGTTTTTGAAAACGCCGCAGCCCGGCGTGCGCCCCGGCCCGGTGAGGACGACCTCCAGAACGGAGCCGCGATCCGCCTGCGCCTCGACCCAGGGATGGGCGAGAAGACCCTTGATTTCCGAGGCGAAGATGAAAGCGCCGCCGCGCACGGTGTAGAAAAACGGCTTTACGCCCATCCTGTCCCGGGCGATGAAAAGCCGCTTTTTTTTCGGCTCGTAAACGGCGAAGGCGAAGATGCCGTTCAGCTTCTCCACGCACGCCGCGCCCCATTGGATATAGGACTTCAAAAGCACTTCCGTGTCGGAATGGCCGGAAAAGCCGTGGCCGTGCGCCATGAGCTCGGCGCGGAGCTCTTCCGTGTTATACAGCTCGCCGTTATAGACGATTATGCAGCTCTCCCCGCCGTAATCGGCGACCATGGGCTGGCGGCCGTTTTCGATGTCGATGACGCACAGGCGGTTGTGGAACAGCGCGGCGTCCCGGGACAGGTACGCGCCCCGCTGATCCGGGCCCCGGCTTGCCATGCTCCGCTTCATTTCCCGCAAATCGAGGGTACGCACGTCATAGGAAAAATCGATCATGCCTGCGATGGAACACATGTTATCACCTCATATACAAAAATAAAAGGCACACGCCGCCAATTCGCGGCTGTGCCTTTTGTGATGCGGTTACGTCAGTATATGCGGCGGGGGAAAGGACTGTCACACCGGCTCGTAGCAGAGCGTGCCGGTGCCGCGGATGGAAAGGCGGTGGGTGCCGTCGTCGATAAGGCACTCGAGATACGGTCGGAGGAAGCGCTCCAGCGACTGGGCCCGCCGGGGCGTGTCCACCCGGATGTTCATCGTCTCGCGCACGGCGGCGTATATCTCCTCCACGCTCATCTGGCGGTCGATGATGTCCGCCACGGTACGGAGCTGGCGCTCCATGACGGCGCGGTTCTGATCCGCGATCCCGTCAAACGGCGCCGGAAGGACGCCGCGGTGAGCCAGCAGGAGCCAGTCGCAGGAAAGGCCGCGGAACAGCTCGATGGACTCCAGCGTCTGCCGGAAATTATAGGCGTAGGGGAGCTTCGCGTCCGTCAGCGCGTGGCCGCACATGAGCGCGTCTCCGCCGTAGCAGACCCGGTCGGGGGTGATGACGCTGATGTGCTCCGGGGAGTGGCCCGGCGTACGCAGTATCTCAAAGCGGACGCCGCAGAAGTAAAGCTCGTCCTCCGCAGGCATGATGACCCTGTCCACCTTGCAGGGGATGGGGCTCATAACGGGGTCGGACATGATCTCCCCGGCGGAAAAGACAAACAGATGCCCCTTCACGGCGGGGAATGTCCGGCAGAGCTCCGCCTCGCCGAAGGAAATGGCTACGGGGATATGGTATTTTTTCTGAAAATAGGAGGCGTTCCCGAAGTGGTCGAAATGGGTGTGCGTCGCCAGAACGCCCACAGGCGAGAGCCCGGCGTCGGCGAGCGTTTTTTCTATCTCGTCCCGGTCGGTGGCCGTGCCGCTGTCGAGCAGGATGCAGTGGCGGCTGTCCGTCAGGTAAAGGCCGATAAGCTGTCGGCCCGCGATATAGGCGGTGTTGCCGCAGATGGTCTTGATCTCCAAAGCCTTGTGACCTCCTTGCGGTCAGGAGTAGTATTCAAAATACATCTCCGCGATGCTGATGGTGTCCCCGTCGGAAAGACCCATGGCCTCCATGCGCTCGTAAACGCCCGCCTCGCGGAGCTTGCGGTCGAGATACATGCGGGACTCATAATCGGAGAAATTCACGCGGGAGACGAGCCGGTCGAGCCAGTCGCCCTGAATCGTCCAGACGTCGTCGTATTTTTCGATGGTCAGATCGTCCGCCGTGCCGAGCGTCGTCTCCGGGGCGACATAGTCGGCCTCGAATACCGCGATGGGCGGGAGCTCCGCGAGCTTTCCGGCGGCGGCCATGGTCAGCTCCCGCAGGCCGGTGTGTCCCGCGGCGGATATCTCAAAAAAGGGATAGCCGAGCTTTTCCGCATGGGAGCGGAGCTTTTCAAGGGGTTCCCTGTTCCCGCCGAGAAGGTCGCATTTGTTCGCCGCCACGAGCTGCGGCCGGGCGGCGAGCGCGGGGTCATATTCCCGCAGCTCCGCGTTTATGGCCTCAAAGTCCTCGACAGGGTCGCGCCCCTCGCTGCCGGACACGTCCACGATATGAATCAGCAGGCGGCAGCGATCGATGTGACGCAAAAAATCGTGGCCGAGGCCCGCGCCCTCGCTGGCGCCCTCGATGATGCCGGGGATGTCCGCCATGACGAAGGACACGCCGGGGCCGGCGTACACCACGCCGAGATTGGGGTAGAGGGTGGTGAAGTGGTAGTTGGCAATCTTTGGGCGGGCGCGGCTTACGACGGACAGGAGCGTGGACTTTCCCACGTTGGGAAAGCCGACAAGTCCCACGTCCGCCAGGAGCTTGAGCTCCAGAACGACCTCGCGGTACTCGCCGGGCAGACCGGGCTTTGCGAAACGCGGCGTCTGCCGGGTGGGGGTGGCGAAGTGCTTGTTGCCCCAGCCGCCGCGCCCGCCCTTTGCGAGGACGAAGCTGTCCGCGGCGGACATGTCCTGAATGACCGCGCCGGATTCCTTGTCCCGGATGACGGTGCCTCCGGGGACGCGGAGGATAACGTCCTCCCCGTCCTTGCCGGAGCAGCGCTTCCCCTGACCGGGCATACCGTTTGGAGCGACGAACCTGCGCTTGTAGCGGAAGTCCATGAGCGTGGACATGGAGGGATCGGCCTTGACGACGATGTCGCCCCCGCGGCCGCCGTCGCCCCCGTCGGGGCCGCCGGCGGCCACATATTTTTCCCGGTGAAAGGATACCGCGCCGCTGCCGCCGTCGCCGGCGCGGACGGTTATGACAGCTTTATCAACGAACATAGTTATCACCTGTATGAAAAAGCGGCGGTATGGAAATACCACCGCTTTTTTGACGTTTATTACTGCTGTACCTCGTAAACGGAGACCTTTTTGCGGTCTGCGCCGAGGCGCTCGAACCGCACGATGCCGTCCGCCTTGGCGTACAGGGTGTCGTCGCCGCCGATGCCGACATTCGTGCCGGGGTGGATCTTTGTGCCGCGCTGGCGCACGAGGATGTTGCCTGCGAGGACGAACTGGCCGTCCGCGCGCTTGGCGCCGAGACGCTTGGAATTGCTGTCGCGGCCGTTTTTGGTGGAGCCGCCGCCTTTTTTATGTGCCATTTGTTATCCCTCCTGTGCTCAGCCGATAGAGCCGATCTCAACCTTGGTGTAAGGCTGACGGTGGCCCTTTGTGTTGCGGTAGCCCTTTTTGGGCTTCATCTTGAAAACGCGGATTTTTTTGCTCCGGCCCTGCTTGACGATGGTGCCGGAGACGGAAGCGCCCTTCACATAGGGCGCGCCGAAGGTGCTGCTGTCGCCGTCGATGACGGCCAGAACCTTGTCGAACTTCACGCTGCCGCCCTCTTCGGCGGGCAGCTTCTCGACAAAGATCACATCGCCCTCGGCCACGCGGTACTGCTTACCGCCGGTCTCGATGATTGCGTGCTTCATGGGATGTTTTATCCTTCCTTTCGGGCTCGCTGTCCGGGGGGCGGCCAAGGCCGACTTCAAACGACCCCTTTCAAAGCGGCTCCGTTATCATAGCACAGGCGAGGGGAAATGTCAAATCATATTTTTATATATGCGTCACCGTCCGACGGGAAATTTGAGTTTACATAAGTATAATTATGTTAATAACAAAATTCGGAGGGATCTGCATGGCGGCCTGGACAAAAATGATGAGGCGGGACCTTGACGCCGGGGAATTTCTGCGCCGGAGGCCGGCGCTGAAGCGGGCGGGGCTTTACGCGGGATATTTCGCGCTGGGGCTCGCCATGGGCGCGGGGCGGCTGTTTTCAAGCTGCGGGCCTTTCGGCATCGCGGCGGCCGCGGCGGCGGGGACGGAGCTTTTGGGGCTCGTCTGTCTGGGCGGCGTCGTGCTCGGCTATCTTATCTCCGGCGGCCTTTTTACCGGCATACGCTATATTGCCACAGCGTTTCTGGTGTTTACTGTCGGATTTGTGACACGGAGCCTGAAATGTTACAGGACCCGGTGGTTCATGCCCGCGGCGGCGGCGGTCGCCACGGGGCTTACCGGCCTGTTGTGCCTGGACGGGACCGTCGGCGGCGTGCCGGGCGCGATGCGCGTTTTCATGGAGGTTGTTCTGGCGGGCGGCTGCGCCTGCTTTTTCAGCATTGCCCTGTCGCCGGAAAAGCTTACAAGCGAGGCGGCGGAGCTGCGAAGGAGCATCAGCCTCGCCATATCCTGCGCCTGCGCGCTGATGGGCCTGTCGGCGCTGGAGCTGTGGGGCGTTTTGTCGATAGGGAGGTTTCTTGCGATGCTCGTGACCATGGCGGCGGGGTTCTGCGGCGGGCCGCTCACGGGCTGCACGGCGGGGGCCGCGATGGGCCTCGGCATGGATATGGCCGGGGGCGCGAGCCTTTTCTTTACCGCGGCCTACGCCATGGCGGGCCTGTTTGCCGGGGCGCTCTACCGATATGGACGGCTGACCTTTTCCGTGTCCTTTTGCGCGGGGAACGCCGTGGCGGTGCTCCTCGGCTGGAGCGACGGGGCGCATATCCCGGCGCTGTACGAGTGCTTTGCCGCGTCTGTGGCGTTCATGCTGCTTCCCCAGACCGTGCTCACGCCGGTGGGGACGCTCCTGCGCGTGGGACGCGGACGGGGCGAGGCAGCTTTCCGGCTGTATCAGGCCCATCGGCTGGAGGAACTGGCGGAGGGCTTTCGGCGGCTTTATGATTCCGCGGCGCAGGAGGTGCCGGAGCGCGCGGCAAAGGAGGAGGCCGGCGCGGTGTTTGACCGGGCTTCGGACGTGGTGTGCCGGAACTGCGAGGAAAAAGAGCAGTGCTGGAAAAAGGATCGTGCCGAGACCGTCGGCGCCCTGTCCTCCATGGCAGAGGGCATGAGCCGCCGGGGAACGGTTTCCGTGAGCGATTTTCCCGTTGCTTTCCGGCAGAGGTGCGTAACGCCGGGGGCTTTCGCCGGGGCCGTGAACGGCGAGCTGCGCGGACTTATGTACCGCCGCCAGTATATGGCGCGCCTGCGGGAGGGACGCGCGGCGGCCTACGGGCAGTTTATCGATATGGCGGCCGTCCTGTCGGACGCGGCCTGCCGGCTCAGCGGCGCGGCGGGGCCGGACGCGGCGGCGGAGAGACGCCTTATCCGCTTTTTGAAAAACCGCGGGATCGACGGCGCGTGCTCCGCGTTTCGGGACGGACGGGGCCGCCTCCACGCGGCCGTCGAAAGCGCGGACGTGGAGGAGATCATCGGGGAGCCCGACTATCTGGAACGGCTGTCCGAGGCCATCGGCGTGCGGCTGTGCAGGGTAGACAGGAGGGAAAAAGGGCGGCTTATCCTGCGTCAGGCGGAGCCTCTGGCCGTGTCCGTGGGCATAGCCTCCATGAAAAAGGAGGGCGAGAGCGTTTCCGGCGACCGGGGGACATATTTCAAAACGGACGGCGGGCTGCTCTGCGTCATCCTCTCCGACGGCATGGGGACAGGCCCCGAGGCCGCCGGGGAGAGCGCCTGCGCCGTGGGGATACTGGAGCAGCTCCTCAAGGCCGGCGTGGAGCCGGGATGCGCCATGCGGCTTTTGAATTCCGCCGCCATGCTGCGAAACGGGGAGGACTGGGGCTACGCTACCGTGGATCTGTGCTGCATCGACCTGTTCACCGGCGAGGCGAGCTTCTATAAATACGGGGCCGCGCCGTCGTATGTGAAAACGGGGCGGGCCATCCGCCGGGTGAAATGCTCGTCCCTTGCCGCCGGGATGCTGGCGGGGGAGGGAGCCGCGCCGGACATGACGCGCATGAAGCTGCGCCCCGGCCATGTGGCGCTTATTGCCTCGGACGGGGTGCTGGCCGAGCGGGGCGACCAGTGGCTGCGGGACATCTTGAGCGGCAGCGACGGAACGGAGACGAAGGATATCGCCTGCCAGACGCTGAGGGCGGCCAGCGCCCGCTTTGGGAACGCCGACGATATGACCGCCCTCGCCATCCGGGTGGAGGAGCGGCTGTGATATGGGCGCGGGTCCGCTTTCCCTGGAAAAAGCGCCCGCCGCTGTATAAGATTGGGGTCCGGCGGGTAGACTGGAAACATCGACACAGCAGGGAGGCGGCAGTTATGGTAAAGGGCACGAGCCGGCGGGTCATCGTGGTGAAATCCCCGGATCCCAAGGTCTTTGAAGAGGCGATATTCGTCCTGCGGGAGGATTATGCCCGTCACAGGAGCGCCGAGCAGGTCATGGAGGAGGCGCGCCGCGCCGCCGGGGAGTATCTCAAAAAATGCGCCGCCGGCAGGAAAAGATCCGGCCAGCGGATATTGGGCCCGCTCATCGCCGTCGCCGGGGCGCTGGCCGCTTCCGCCGCGTGGCTGACCGCGCATTTCATAGGGATATAGCGGCTTCTTAACAAAATTTTGTGTGGTTTCAACACTTTTCCCTCGACTGCTTTTACGGCTCCGAGGGAAATTTTTGTTGCAATTAGACCTGTCCGATAGTAATATATAAAATATGGAAGTATCGCTGATATTCCAGCAGATGCTCGTTCTGCTGCTTTTACTCATTACCGGCGTAATCGCCGCCCGGACCGGCGTGATCGACGAGGAGACGAACCGCCGCTTCACAAGGATCACCCTGCTCATCCCCCAGACCTGCATGATCCTGGGAAGCGTCATAAACGCGGACATGGACATGACGCCGGGGCGGGTGTTTGCCGTACTTGGCGTGTGCTGCGTGATGTACGCCGTCCTTATCGCGCTGAGCTTTCTCGTGCCCGCGGCGTACCGCTGCGGGCCGGAGGACAGGGGCGTTTACAGCTTCATGACCATTTTCGGGAACACCGGATTTATGGGTATGCCCGTGGTGGGGGCGGCGTTTGGCGACGAGGCTATGGTGTACGCGGCTCTCGCCCTTATCCCTTTCAATCTTCTGGCCTATACATACGGCATCGCCCTGCTGCGGAGCCGGGGCGAGCGGGGGAAGATAGAGTGGCGTCTGCTCCTCAATCCGCCCCTTATCGCCTCCGCCATCGCCGTACTGCTTTTGTGCGTCCCTGTTTCTGTGCCCGCGCCGCTGGCGAGCGCCGTGGGGATGCTGGGGGACATGGTGGTGCCCTGCTCCATGATGATCATCGGCGCGTCCCTCGGCTCGCAGAAGCTGGGAGAGGTGTTCGGCGACTGGCGGGCTTATGCGTTTTCCGTGGTGCCGCTTATCGTGGCGCCGCTGGCGGTGTGGGCGGTGCTGCGGCTGTTCGTGAAGGATGCGCTTTTGCTCGGAACGCTTACGATCCTTGCCGCCATGCCGGTGGCGTCGCTGTCAACGATGCTTTCCATCCAGTACGGCGGCAACGTCCGTATGGCGTCCCGGACGGTGTTCGTAACGACGATCCTGTCGGTGGCGACGATACCGTTTGTCTGCTGGCTGCTCCCGCTGTGAGGCGCGCGGCAATGGATTCTTGTGATTATAACGAGATACGGGCGCTGCTGTCCCAAGCGGGATTTCGTTTTTCCAAATCAAAGGGACAGAATTTCCTGACCGCCTCCTGGGTGCCGGAGCGCATCGCGGAGCGGGCCGGGATCGACAGGAATACCGGCGTCGTGGAGATAGGCCCCGGCGCGGGATGCCTTACCCAGCGGCTTGCCCGGCTGGCGGGGAAGGTCGTCGCTTTCGAGCTCGACGGGCGGCTCCGGCCCGTTCTGTCCCGGACGCTGGAGCCGTATGATAACATAGATGTGATTTTCGGCGACGTGATGCGCGCCGACCTGCGCCGGGAGACGGAGGAACGTCTGGGCGGACTGCGCCCGGCGCTGTGCGCGAACCTGCCGTACAATATAACGACGCCCGTTTTGAAAAGGATATTCGAGGCGCGCTGCTTTGACACGGTAACGGTCATGGTGCAGCGGGAGGTGGCTCTGCGCATGTGTGCGGCGGCCGGCGATAAGGATTACGGCGCGTTCACGCTCCTGACCCAGTGGTATGCCCGGCCGGAGCTGTGCTTCACGGTGGGGGCGGAATGCTTCACGCCCCGGCCAAAGGTGACGAGCGCCGTGGTGCATATGAAAATGCGCGCCCGGCCGCCTGTGGCGGCGGATGAGGCGGCGCTGTTCCGAATCATCCGGGCGGCGTTTAACCAGAGACGGAAGACGCTTTCCAACGCCCTTGGCGGCCTTTACAGTCGGGAAACGGCGCAAAAGGCGGCCGCCGCCTGCGGCTTTTCCCCGGATATACGGGGCGAGGCGCTGAGCCTTGCGGATTTTGCCGCGCTGACGGAAGAGCTTGCGAAGTATGATACATAAGTATGATATATGATATTTAATAAATGGATTGGAGGACGTCATGGCGCTTACAACTAACCCCTATGTGATACAGTGGATAGACCGCTGCGCCGGTCTGTGCCGGCCGGATAAGGTCGTCTGGCTCGACGGAAGCGAGGAGCAGCTCGAAACGCTCCGGCAGGAGGCGTTTGCCACAGGGGAGCTCATAAAGCTCAACGAGCAGAAGCTTCCCGGCTGTGTCTATCACCGCAGCGACCCCAGCGACGTGGCACGCGTGGAGAACCGTACATATATCTGCTGCGAAAAACAGGAGGATGCGGGGCCGACAAACAACTGGATGGATCCGGCGGAGATGAAAACGCTCCTGCGGGGCATCTACGACGGCTGCATGGCCGGGCGGACGATGTATGTGATACCGTATTCCATGTCCATCATCGGCTCGCCCTTTGCCAAATACGGCTTCGAGCTGACAGACAGCATCTATGTGGCCGTGTCCATGGCTATCATGACCCGCGTGGGAACGGAGGTCTGCAAGGCGCTGGGCGACAGCCCGGACTTTATAAAGGGGCTGCACTCCAAAGCGGAGCTTGACCCGGAGAAACGCTACATCGTCCATTTCCCGCAGGAGAACTATATCATGTCTGTCAACTCCGGGTATGGCGGCAACGCCCTTCTGGGGAAAAAGTGCTTCGCGCTTCGCATCGCCTCCTGCCTTGCGCGGGACGAGGGCTGGCTTGCCGAGCATATGCTCATTCTGGGAATCCAGAACCCGAAGGGCGATATCAGTTATGTCTGCGCCGCGTTCCCCTCCGCCTGCGGAAAAACGAACCTCGCCATGCTCATCCCGCCGGAGCATTACCGCAAGGCGGGATGGAAGTGCTGGACGGTGGGGGACGATATTGCCTGGCTCCGTCCCGGGCCGGACGGCCGCCTGTGGGCCGTCAACCCAGAAAACGGCTTTTTCGGCGTGGCGCCGGGAACCAGCATGAAGTCAAACCCCAACGCGATGGAAAGCACCCGCAAAAATACGATATTCACAAACGTCGTTCTCAAGGACGACGGCACCGTCTGGTGGGAGGGGATGGACAAAGACCCGCCCCGCGGCGCTCTGAACTGGAAGGGCGAGCCATGGGACCCGGACGACGGCTCCAAGGGCGCGCATCCCAACTCCCGCTTTACCGCCCCGGCGAAAAACTGCCCCAGCATCAGCCCTAAGTTTGACGACCCGCAGGGCGTTCCCATCTCCGCTATCATTTTTGGCGGCCGCCGCGCCAAGACCGCGCCGCTGGTTTACCAAAGCCGCGACTGGGCGCACGGCGTGTTTGTCGGCTCCGTCATGGCGTCGGAGAAGACCGCCGCCGCCGAGGGGCAGGTAGGCGAGCTCCGCCGCGACCCCATGGCGATGCTTCCGTTTTGCGGTTATCACATGGCGGATTACTGGCAGCACTGGCTGGATATGGAGCAGAAGCTCTCCGATCCTCCGAAGATTTTCAACGTCAACTGGTTCCGCACCGACGACAAGGGCAATTTCATCTGGCCCGGCTTCGGCGAGAACCTGCGCGTGCTGGAGTGGATTATGAAGCGCTGCTTTGGCCTCGTGGAGGCGGAGGACTCCGCCATCGGGTATCTCCCCAGAGCGGAGGATATCGACTTGACCGGCCTTGAGGATGAGGTACCGCTGGAAACGCTGCGCTCTCTTCTGACGGTCGATCCTGTGCTGTGGCGTCAGGAAGCCGCTGATATCCGCAGGCATTACGAGCAGTTCGGCGATAAGCTCCCGCAGGAGCTGCGGGAGGAGCTGCGCATATTGGAGGAGCGGCTCGGCTGAGGAAAACGCCGCAAAAAATCGTGAAGGAAGAAAAACA
>CAZEXC010000055.1:0-10706 GCA_964516625.1 uncultured Oscillospiraceae bacterium
AAAATTTTCTTGTAAAAATCCTATATTATCATTGCAGGAAGCGCGGAAAAATGATATGATATGATTACAACAAGCAAGGGAGCGTGACTTGATTTGGTCAGACTGATAATGGGTCTCAAAGGGACCGGCAAGACAAAAAAACTGGTGGAAGAGGTTCGCAAAGCGGTCGATGAGGAGCATGGCGACGTTATCTGTATCGAAAAGGAAAAGGTCCTTACATACGACATCCCCTATCAGGCGCGTCTGGTGCCTGCCTCTGAATACGGCATCAACTCTCTTGAGCTTATGCGGGGCTTTATCACCGGCCTTTCCGCCGGAAACTTCGATATCACCCATATCTTCATAGACAACCTCTTCAAAATCATCGGCGAGGTGGACGAGCCTTCGCTTGCGAGCCTGCTGGCGTGGCTGGAGTCGTTCGGAGAGAGGGAGGGCATCACCTTCACCGTGATTGTCTCGGCGGATCCGGCCAGCTACACCGACGCGGTCACAAAATACCAGACCCTGTAAAATGCAAAAAGGCGAAGCCGGCGGCTTCGCCTTTTATATTATGATATGGGGCGTCACAGCGTCTTGAAAAGCCTTTCACGCGCCTGTATGAGCGTCCGGCAGAAGCCCTCTATGTCCTCCCGCGTGGTGTACCGGCAGAGGGAGACGCGGATCGATCCGTCGATGACGGCGGGGGGCAGACCCATGGCCTGCAGGACGTGGCTGCGCGCGCCTTTCTTACAGGCCGAGCCCTTTGAGACGCACACGCCCTCCGCGTCGAGAAAGTTCAAAAGCACCTCGCTTTTGTATCCGGGCAGGGCAAGACTCAAAATATGCGGCGCGCCGCCGCCGTTTACGACAAGGTCGGGTATTGCCGCGCGCAGCTCCGCTATGGCAAGCTGGCGCAGCGCCGCCATGCGCCCCGCCGCGTCCGTGTCCTTCCGCGCGGCGTTTGCCGCCGCGGCGAAAGCGGCGATGCCGGGGAGGTTTTCCGTGCCGGAACGGCGGCCGTCCTCCTGCCCGCCGCCGAGGATGAGCGGCGAAAGCCGGAGCCCGCGCCGGATATAAAGCGCGCCCACGCCCTTCGGGGCGTGTATCTTATGGCCGGAGAGCGTTATCATATCCGCGCCGAGGCTTTTGGCCGTGAAAGGGAGCTTCATATATCCCTGCACCGCGTCCGTATGCAGCAGGGCGGGGCAGCCGGATGCTTTCAGCGCCCGGGAGACGGCGGGTATATCCGTCACCGCGCCGGTTTCGTTGTTTACGAGCATCAGGCTCACGAGGACGGTATCGGGCCGCAGGGCGGCGGCGGCGTCTTCGGCTCTGACCGCGCCGTCCGGCCCGGGGGACAGGTATGTCACCTCATAGCCCAGAGACTTCATATATTCGAGGGTCTTCAAAACGGCGTCGTGCTCCGTAAGGGAGCTTATGATGTGCCGCCCCTTGCGGCGCATGAGACGGCAGCCGGAGCGGATGGCCCAGTTGTCGCTCTCCGTGCCTCCCGCGGTAAAATATATCTCCTCCGGCAGCGAGCCGAGGGACGCGGCAAGCTCCGCCCGCGCCGCCTTCAATATCGCTCTGGCCGTCCGTCCGGGGGCATGGGAGGAGCTGGGGTTCCCGAAATCCTCCGTCATGCAGCGAACGGCGGCTTCCGCCGCCTCGGGGCAGACCTGTGTGGTGGCGGCGTTGTCAAGATAAATCATCTGCAAAAATCCCCATGCTGATATTATCCTTTTTTGCCGGGCCGGGAGCCTCGCGCTTGAACGATCCCGGCGGTAGGGAGAGCTTTCGCGGCGCTCCCTGCGGGCAGAAAAAGCATTATATGGATTATAAACCGCGAAAAGGAAAAAAACAAGCGCTATGAAATATGCTGTCTATACCCTTGGATGCAAGGTGAACCAATATGAGAGCCAGGCCGTCGAGAGGATGCTCCGCGAGCGCGGCTTCGAGCCGGCGGAGGAGGATGTCGATGTCGTTATCATCAACACCTGCGCCGTCACAGCCGAGAGCGGGCGCAAATCCCGTCAGGCCATCCGCCGCCTTATGGCGCGTCATCCGGGGGCGCTGACGGCGGTGTGCGGCTGCTTTTCCCAGCTCGAGCCGGAACAGGCCGGCGCGCTGGGGGCGGATATCGTGTTCGGAAGCGGCCAGAAAAAAGAGCTCGTGGAGGCCATTGTCGCCCGCGTCCCCACGGTTGCGGTGGACGACCCGTTCAAGCGCCGGGCGTTCGAGCCCCTGCCCGCCGGAGCCGCCGCCGGGCGCACCCGCGCCATGCTGAAGATACAGGACGGCTGCGACAATTTCTGCGCCTACTGCGTGATACCTTATACGAGGGGCCGCGTGCGCTCCCTGCCGCCGGAGGACTGCGCCCGTCAGGCGGCGGGGCTTGCCGACGAAGGGTTTGCCGAGATCGTCATAACGGGTATCGAGATAGCCTCGTATGGAAAGGATCTGCCGGGAAAGCCCGGCCTTGCGGCGGCTGCCGAAGCCATAGCGAAAGCCGCGCCCGGGGCGCGGGTGCGTCTCGGTTCTCTTGAGCCGACGGTGGTGACGGAGCCGTTTTGTCAGGCGCTGGCCGCGCTTGGGAACATATGCCCGCATTTCCACCTGTCCCTCCAGTCCGGCTGCGACGAAACGCTCCGGCGCATGAAGCGGAAATATGACACGGCTGCGTTTTATCGCTGCTGCTGTCTTTTGCGGCGGTATTTCCCCGAATGCAGTCTGACGGCGGATCTCATCTGCGGCTTTCCCGGTGAGACGGAGGAGGACTTTGCGGAAACGCTTGCCTTTCTCGAAAAGTGCGGATTCTTTTTTGTCCACGCGTTCCCGTATTCCCCGCGTCCCGGGACGGCGGCGGCGGACATGCCCGGCCAGCTCGCCCGGGCGGAAAAGGAAGCGCGGGTGCGCCGGGCCGGAGAGGTCGTCCGCCGGTTACAGGGGGCGTATCTCGCCTCCCGGGTGGGGAAGACGCTGCCGGTGCTGTTTGAAAGTCCGCACGAGGGGCACAGCGGCGATTACTGCCTTGTGACGACGGAGACGGCGTACCGGCGCGGAACCGTGCATGACGTCCGAATAACCGGCGTGGACGGCAAAAGACTTTTGGGGAAATGAAATTTGAATTTTCCCACGACTCATGCTATAATTAAAAAATTAAACACAAGCAAAAAATGCGATTTAAAATATCCACAGGAGAATAAGACATGAAACGAGAGGAAGTATTCAACTTTTCCGCGGGGCCGTCGGTTCTGCCGCGCCCGGCGCTGGAGAGCGCCGCGGCCGATATGCTGAACTATAAGGGAAGCGGCATGTCCGTCATGGAGATGAGCCACAGGAGCTCCTTTTTTCAGGAAATATTCGACGAGACGAAGCGCAAGCTCAAAAACGCGCTGAATGTGCCGGATACCCATGAGATACTGTTTTTACAGGGAGGCGCGTCCCTCCAGTTTTCCATGGTTCCGCTCAACCTCATGGAGGACGGCACGGCGGACTACGCCGTTACCGGCAATTTTGCGAACATCGCCATGAAGGAGGCAAAAAAATACGGTTCCGTCCACGTTGCGGCCAGCTCCGAGGCGGATGCCTTCACCTACATCCCCTCTCAGGCGGAGCTTGACGTCACGCCCGGCGCAAAGTATTTCTATTACTGCGCCAACAACACCATCTACGGCACGGAGTGGAGCTATGTCCCCGAGACGGACGCGCCGCTGGTGTGCGACATGAGCTCCGACATCCTCTCCCGCCGGGTGGACGTGTCGAGATACGGCCTGATCCTGGCCGGAGCGCAGAAAAACATGGCGCCCGCCGGCGTCACCGTCGTCATCATCGACAAATCGCTGGCCGGACGGGAAATGCCCATCACGCCGCTCATGCTCAGCTACAAGACCATGATCGACAAAAACAGCATGTACAACACCCCGCCGTGCTGGTGCATCTATATGCTGGGGCTGACGCTCGACTGGCTGGAAACGCAGGGCGGCGTGGCCGGGATGGAGGCCATAAAGCGCGAAAAGGCCGCCATGATATACGATATTCTCGACAACAGCAGGCTTTATAAGCCCTGCGCGCGGCCCGATTCCCGCAGCGACATGAACATCACCTTCCGCACAGGAGATGCGGAGCTCGACGCACTGTTCGCCAGGGAAGCGCAGGAACGCGGGCTCATGAACCTGAAAGGCCATCGGAGCGTCGGCGGCATCCGCGCGTCGCTGTATAACGCGCAGCCCATGGAGGGCGTGAAGGCGCTGGCGGACTATATGAAGGAATTTGAGGTGAAGCACCATGCTTGAGATAAAAACCATGAACAATATCGCCCGGGCGGGGCTGAACGTCCTCGCCTCCAAGGGCATGATGGTAAACAACGACGCGGAGGACCCCGCGGGGCTCCTTGTCCGCTCGGCCAAGCTCCATAACGAGACCTTTGGGAAAAACCTTCTCGCCATCGCCCGCGCCGGCGTCGGCACGGACAACATCCCCGTTGAGCGCTGCACGGAAAACGGCATCGTCGTTTTCAACGCCGCCGGCGCCAACGCTCAGGCGGTGGTAGAGCTTGCCGTCTGCTCGCTGGTGCTTGCCTCCCGGGATATCGTGGAGGGCATCCTGTGGGCCAGATCCATCGCCGGACATGAGGATTTCGACGCGGAGATGGAGGCGGGGAAAAAGGCATATGTCGGCCCGGAGGTCATGGGCAAGACCCTCGGCATCATCGGCCTTGGAAACATCGGCTCGCGCATCGCGAACGCCGCGCTCGGCATGGGCATGGAGGTCATAGGATATGACCCGTATATGTCCGTGGAATCCGCCTGGCGCATTTCTGGCGACGTGCAGCCGGCGCAGGATATCGCGTCTCTGTACCGCAGCGCCGATTATGTCCTCATCCAGCTCCATGAGACGAAAGAGACCCATCATATGCTCAACGCCGAGACGTTTTCCCAGATGAAGGACGGCGTGCGCGTCATCAATCTCGCGCGGGGCGGTCTTGTGGACACGGAAGCCGTTCTGGCGGCGCTTGCTTCCGGCAAGGTCGCGCGCTATGTGACGGATTTCCCCAACGCGAAGCTGGCCGGAGCGAAGGGCGTCGTCGCCATACCGCATCTCGGCGCGTCCACGCCCGAAAGCGAGGAAAAATGCGCGGTCATGGCGGCGCAGGAGATGGCGAACTATCTGCTTGACGGCACGATCAAAAACTCCGTAAACCTCCCCGACCTGAACCTCGAACGCGCCGGTGTGGCACGGATATGCGTTATCCATCGGAACGTCCCGCGCATGATAAACAGCTTTCTGGATATCATCAGCTCGGCGGACATAAACGTCGAGCACATGATAAACAAGGCCAGAGGCGATATCGCCTATACCATCATCGACGTGGGAAGCCCCGTCACAACGGACATGATCGAAAAGATTGCCGGCATGGAGCATGTAAAGCGCGTCCGCGTCCTTTGACAGAACCGAAAAAAGATCCGGCCAGACGGCGGCGCCATTCAAAAAATTACAAAAAAGAAACAGAAAATGTCAAATTGTATTGAATTTTTCCGGCAAATATGCTAAAATAAGCAATATTTATCAGAAGAATTGGCCGATATACCGTTTGTCTTTGCATGACGGCAAAGCTGGAGGGATCTATGAACACCTTGAGAAAACTGATAGCGGCGCTGCTCCTTATATCTGTCTGCCTGTCCTTCGGATCGGCGGCTGCTTTTGCCGACGGGGAAACGGAGGCTCCTGCGGCGGAGACTTCGGAGGATGCCGCTGTTTCCGGGGAGGAGGTTCAGCCTGTCGGGACGGAGCCGCCGGAGCCCGAGGAGGAGGCCGCCGAAGATAACGGCGCGTCCGTGCAGGGTGACGAAGCCCCTGTGACCGAAAACGGGGACGAGCCTTCCCCGGATGAGGCGGAAGCGGAGGAACCCGACGGGGAAAGCCCCGAAGAGGAAGCGTCCGGCGAAGCGGAAGCCGAAGAGGAAGACGCCGAGGAGGAAGCGGCGGCGCGCGTCTGGGTGGAACCCGGCAATACCAGCGTTGAGATACTTGGCGGCGGGTACTACCTGACCGTCGGCGAGAGCCTGTATTACTTTGACGGCGGCCTCTATCTTGACGGCGCGCTTCTGAACAGCGACGACGGGCGGAACCTGAACCTCTCCGGCAGCTATGTATATTATACAGTCTCCGGCGATGTGCGCCGCATCCCGCTTGGCGGCGGTACGGCGGAAACGGTCTATTCCTTCCCCTCCTACATAAAACAGCTCTATGTCATGGGCGGCGAGCTGCGCTTTATCTCCGGCGGCGCGGCGTATTCCTATGATATGCAGACGGAAAAGCTGGAGATATTGGACAGCCCCGACAGCGTTCAGGGTCTTATCCCCACGCCTTACGGGAACCTGTATCTCACCGGCTCGGCTCTCGACTATACCCTTTGGGCGGAAACAAGCTGTCTGGAATCGGGCATAGAACAGTGTTATTCCGACGGCGAGTGGCTTGTGCTCCTTTGCGGCGAGGAACGTACGCAGGTATCGCTTGCCGGCCTGTTTGACGGGCAGTTCGCGCCGCAGGCATATTCGCTCCATCAGGACGAGCTTGTGGGAAACGGCCTGTCCGACGAGGAACAGCTTGCGAACGAAGCGGCGTTTTTGCAGTCCGATACATACGCCCAGATGCAGGAAGCGATAACCGAGGTGCAGGAGGACGCCGGGATTGCCATGTTCTCCGGCGCTCTGAGGGGGACGTTCAGCGTCTCCGCGTCGTATGCGTCCACCGCCGTGTCGGATCTCAGCACCAATCAGACCAATATCGTCAAGCGCGCCCGCCAGATGGCGGAGGTTTTGTGGACGCCGCTGAAGACCCGGTACTCCTGGGGCGGCGACGACAGCAGCTACGTCAATAACAACAAGAGCAGCGGCTCCAAGGTCGTGGCCACGGACGGAACCGTCACCTACGGCTATTTTCAGGCGGGCAAGACCTATCAGGGCGTCCCGTATTCTCAGGCGGTCAGCACCGGCTATGTGGGCTGGAGCATTTCCATCGACAACTTTGTTGCGGCGGTCAACAATTCCTCCAGCAAATTCTATTCCGGCTACTCCTACTATTCCCGCACCGCGCCCTATTACGGCAGCGACTGCTCGGGCTTCGTGTCCTGGGCGTGGGATCTGCCTTACCGCTGCACCTGCACGAGCCTGTTGAACTATTCGACGTATGTCGGCAAGAGCATATCCCAGCTCAAGGTGGGCTACTGCATCAATAACCCCAACAGCCACGTCATGCTTGTGACGGACATCGGCTATAACTCCAGCGGCGAGATCGTGTGCGTGGAGATAACCGAACAGACCCCGGCCAAGATGCGCGTGACCTGCTACTGCAAGGACGGCAACAAGAGCTACGCCATCGCGGGAAAGAGCTACAGCAACTACAGCAGCCTGAGCACGCTTCAGAGCTACTATCTTAACAGCGGCTACAGCATATACAGCCGCAACTACTCCGGCAGCGTGAAATTTACGGAAAGCTCCGTCGTGCCCCTGTCCGATACGGGATACGCCGCAGCCCCGAAGATTGCCGTCGCGGTGAACGCCTCCGGCACGGCCATGACCGTTACCCTGACCCACTCCAGCAGCGGCGCTCTTATCTACTATACCACGGACGGGTCTGATCCCGCTTCCAGCAGCACCCGTATCGCCTATTCCGGCGCGTTTGAAATTGCCTCCACCACGGAGATACGCGCCATCGCCGACTGCGGCGACTCCTATAAGGGGAGCAACGAGCTCACCTATACCGTGACGGTAACGAAAGCGGACGCGCCGAGAGCCGTGCTCGTAGACGGCGATATGCAGGACGAATACGTTTCCTCCGGCTCGAAGATAACCCTTATGAACGAGAACGGGGACAAGGTATACTATACGACAGACGGCTCTACCCCCACGACGGGCAGCTCCGTTGCGTCCGCGACAGGCATCACCGTCACGGGGAGCATGACCCTGAAAGCGATAGCGGTCAGCAGCGAGAGCCTCAACAGCGACGTAGTGACCATTAACCTGAAGGTCGGGACGTTTTACGCCGTCACCGCCACATATTCCGGCGGCGGGTATATCACCCCCGGCGGGGAAACGGGCGTTTTGAAGGGCTCAAGCGCCACCTTCAGCATCGTCCCGCTGGAAAACTATAAGGTGTCGGATGTGAAGGTCGACGGGAAGAGCGTCGGCGCGGTGACGAGCTACACGCTCTCGAACGTCACCGGCAAGCACACCATAACGGCCACCTTCGAGGTCGATCTTCCCTTTACGGACGTCAAGAGCCATTGGGCGGCGTCGAGCATCGCTTTCACCTATTCAAAGAACCTCTTCGCGGGGACGACGGCAACGGCTTTCTCGCCGGATGCTTATATGACCCGCGGCATGTTCATCACAGTCCTTGGCCGCTTTGCCGGAAACGGGCAGTGGACAGATCTGGAAAGCTGGTCCGGCACTCTCGGCATCACGAACGGAAGCGTTATCAATATCCGCCAGTACACCACTACGGCGGACGGGTACAGCGCCATCCTGGGGCGTACCGGCGCCACCGGCACGCGCCTGCGCGTCACGTCGACCGTCCTTACAAACGAGAGCGTTGACGGCACCATGTGGTACGGCGTGACGTATAACGGCGTCAGCGGCTACATCCGCGCGGTCGACACCACCACGAGCAAGACCCTGCTGTATGTCTATTCCGGCGGGTTTACCGACCTGCCGAGCGGCCGATATTACACGGGCTACGCCCAGTGGGCCAACATTTACAGCATTATGAACGGCACGACGAATACCACGTTTTCGCCGAATAACTACATAAAGCGTCAGGATATCTGCGTTTTGATGTATAACTACCTCAAAAACTACGTCGGCAAGACGGTCTCGACCTCCGTGTCCTCCAGGTTCTCGGACGATTCGAGCATTTCGAGCTATGCCAAAGACGCGGTTTACGCCATGAAGAACATCGGCGTGGTAAACGGCTATACGAACGGCAATTTCGTCCCGCAGGGCTACGCCACGCGGGCCGAGGTCGCCAAGATGTTTGAAAGCCTGTACGCCTATCTGTACGGCTGATTTTCCGAAAAAGCAGTGACCCCTTTTGCCGGGCGCGCATAGAATGGTGCGACGGCAAAGGGGGTCCTGTTTTTATGGATATGGAGAAATATGCAAAACAGCTTATGGACGGGAAGGACGGCGGGGCGCTGCGGGAGCTCACCCGATCGGAGCTGGGCTCCAGGCTTGCCTCGAGGTTCGACGGCGCGGCCATAGAAAAGGCCGCCCGCGACGGGGATCAGGCGGCGCTTGCCCGGATACTCCAAAACGTCCTGAGCACGCCGGAGGGCAGGGATTTCGCCGCGCAGGTGCAAAAGGCGGTGGGCCAAAATGGACGGTGATATAGGGACTTTCATCCAATCCGTCCTGTCCGACCCGGAGCAGATGGCAAAGATAACGCAGATGGCGCAGGGGATCATGCAGCAGCCGGAGCAGGCGCTTCCGGCCGCTGCGGCGGAAGAAGACCGGCCGTCTGCGGAACCGGCGGACAGCCGCTCTGCCGGACAGACGCCCGCTTTCTCTCCGGGGGAGATGAAGCTCTTTTCCGCGCTTACAAAGGCGTTTTCCGCCGGCGGGGGAAAGAGCCGCTCTACGGAGCTTCTTCTCGCCATGCGGCCGTATATGAAGGCGGAGAAGCGGGAAAAGCTTGACCGGGCCATGAAAATAGCCCGGATGGCGCATATCGCGGGGACGGTGATGAAAGAATATGGCGGAGGTTGAGGAAATGGCGTACAGCGGGGCGTATGGGGCGCGAGGCGGAGCGCGCGGTACGGAGCCCGCGCCGGCGGCAGAGGCGGAGGAAAACGCCGTGAAAGAGCCGCCTCCGGCAGAGCTTGAGCCGCCGACGCGGCAGGGACAGACAGGGGAGAGGAAGCGCCCCTTTGATTTGGGGAGTATCTTCAAAAAAACAGAGACCGCCGGCATGGAAACCGACGATCTTCTCATGGCGCTGATATTGTATCTCATGTACCGCGAAAGCGGAGACAAGGATCTGCTCATCATGCTGGGGGCGATGCTGCTTACATAGCCCGCCCCCGATTTTTTGTTTGAGAGAACAATGACGCTTTACTGCCGCGGGACAAGACCGACTTTTTTATAGACCTTCCGCAGGGTCTTGTTTGCGATGTACGACGCTTTTTCCGCGCCGGTTTTGCAGAGGTTTTCCAGATAGCCCTTGTCCTTCATAAGGAGCTGGGCCTCTTCGCGGATAGGCCGGAGCATTTCCACCACGGACTGGCCCACGGCGGTCTTGAACGCGCCGTAGCCCTGACCGGCAAACTCGCTTTCAATGGTCTCAAAGCTTTTGCCGGTGCAGCTTGCATATATCTGCATGAGATTGGAAACGCCGGGCTTGTTCCGCACGTCGTAATGGACGCAGTGATCGTCCGTGTCGCTGTCGGTGACGGCGCGCCGGAATTTCCGCATGATATCCTCCGGGCTGTCCATAAGGCAGACGCGGCCGGTTCCGACCTTGTCGGACTTGGACATTTTGCTTTCGGGGTTGAGAAGATCCATGACCCGCGCGCCCACCTTGGGAATATACGGCTCGGGTATTTTGAACACCTCGCCGTAGAGGTTGTTGAACCGCTGGGCCACGTCGCGGGTCAGCTCCACGTGCTGCTTCTGGTCGTCGCCCACGGGAACATAGTCCGGCTGATACAGCAGGATGTCCGCCGCCAT
>CAZEXC010000056.1:0-10704 GCA_964516625.1 uncultured Oscillospiraceae bacterium
CGGGAGATTTTTTCTTGCCTGTTTTATGCGTGCTGTGCTATCATGGAAAAGAAAGCGTAAGGAGGCGGTACAATGGGTAAGCTCGGCTGGGGCGAGATCGTCGTTATCGCCGTTCTGGCGCTGATCGTGCTCGGGCCGGACAAGCTTCCGAAGGCCGGCCGCGCGCTGGGTCAGGCTGTGCGCGCCGTGAAAAAATACATCAGCGACGCGGCAAAGGAGCTGGAGGACGCCGACGAGCTCCGGGAGATAAAAAAAGACATGGAGGACATTCGGAAGGACGTCCAGACCATGGAAAAAAGCATCGAACAGTCCGTTTCCGAGACGGGAGAGCAGGTAAGGTCGGCGGAAACGGAGATACGAACCGCGGTGGAAAACGCGGGGGAAAAAGCGGCGGAGACCCCGCCGGATACTATGAAACAGGAGGAAACGGGAAATGGCGGGTAAAATAGGCATATGGGAGCTTCTCATCATCCTTGTTATCGTGCTTCTCATCTTCGGGCCCAAGGCTCTGCCCAAGCTGGGCAAGTCCCTCGGCAAGACGATAGGAAACTTCAAAAAAGGTCTGAGCGAGGACGAGGACGAAGATGAGCCTTCTCCTGCCGCCAAGGCGGAGACGGCGGACAAGACCGATCACGACGGGGAGGACTGACCATCGCCTCCGCGCGGGAAAAACAAGATGAAAAATCCATGACCGTGGCCGGCCATCTGACGGAGCTCCGCCGGAGGCTTTTCTGGAGCGCTCTGGCTTTCGTGGCCATGAGCGTCGTGTGCTTCATCTTCATACAGCGGTTCGTGGACGCGGCGCTGGCCCTGAGCCCCGATTTTTCCTATGTGTACCTGTCGCCGTCGGAGCTCGTGACGAGCTATATGAAGCTCGCCCTCGTGCTGGGGCTGGTGTTTTCCTCGCCGGTGATCCTGTGGCAGATCTGGGCATTCGTGCAGCCGGGACTGACGGCGCGGGAGGCTCGCGCCGCCCGCGCCGCGCTGGTGGCGGGCTTTTTGTGCTTTCTCGCGGGCATGGCGTTCTGTTTTTTCGTCATACTGCCCGTGACGCTCCAGTTTTTCTACAGCTTCAACGGCTCGAAGGACATAACCGCCAGCATATCGTTCAATAACTATATGAACTTCGTGCTGGGGATGCTGACGGCCTTCGGCATCGTGTTTGAGATGCCGGTTTTGAGCTTCCTGCTGGCCCGGCTGGGGCTTTTAAAGCCGAAATTCCTCATATCCGCGCGGAAGTACGCCATCGTACTGGTATTCGTCCTCGCGGCCATCATCACCCCGCCGGACGTGGTGAGCCAGTTCATGGCGGCCATACCCATGATCGCGCTGTACGAAATCAGCATCGCCGTCAGCCGCGTCGCCGCCAAAAAGCGCCGGGACGGGGAAGAGGATGACGACCGGGCGAATGAGGACGGAGAAGAAGAAAACGAAGCGTGAAGCGGCCCCGGGATCCGGCCCGGACGCAGGCGCGCCGCGGATATTTTCCGCGGCGCGCCCTCTTTTTGCCCTCATCTGTCCCTGGCTTTTTTCAGCTATATTTTTCCACCAGAGCCACGATGGTGTCGAGGCTGTAGAAATTCTCGGGCAGTATCTCCCGGGAGGGGATGTCGATGTCCAGCTCGTCGTTCAGCTCGTTCACCATCGCCACGACGGCAAAGGAATCCACGAGCTTGCCGGCGATGAGGTCGACCTCGTTTTCAAAGTCCACGTCCGGAACCACGTCAAGCAGGATTTCAAGTACTTTTTCGCGCATAATCAAAGATCCTCCCAATATAATGTATGTATTTTCATGCCTCAGCCGCGCTTTTTGCGTCCGGCTTCGCTGGCTGCAAGCGCCTTTTCCTTTTCGAGTATGCCCCGGTCGCGCTCCTTGATGCGCTTTGCGGGGCAGCCCACATACACGCCCCACGGCTCGGTGGACTTCGATATCATGCTCATGGCGCCGAAGGAGCACCCCTCGCCGATGTGTACGCCGGGCAGTATGACGCAGTGCGTGGCGATGAGGACATGCTTGTCGAGCGTCACCGGCTCCTCCGTCAGACTGCGGAAGCGGGGCGGCACCGTGGGGTTGTTCATATACGGCCCTACATAGTCGTCCGTCAGCCCGTAAAACGAGCAGTGAGACGATATGCCGCAGTAGTCCGCGATGTCGATGTGGGAAGCGCCGCTGTAAAGCTCGCAGTTGGAGCTTATGTGGATGTGGCTTCCGATGGTTATCGTGCCGTTCAGGATGGTAAAGTCGTCGATTTCCACATCGTCCCCGATGGAGATCTGGTCTGTGTGGTATATCTTGCAGGTGCGGCAGATGAGAACGCGCTTTCCCAGACTTTTAAAGCCCATCTCGCGCAGCTCGCGGTTGGAAAAATAGTCTATATCCATGGTTGAAACCTCCCGGCATATTGAAATTTTTGAATTTTCGCAAGACCCGCGCCCCCCGGCGCGGAAGGGACAAAATCATTTGGGCGTATTCAGCGGGTCAAGAGGGATGTGCTCCCGCGCCATATGCGCGCCGCCCGCTTCGGAACAGACGACCACGGCCGGAAGGTCGCGGCTCAAAAGGAACGCGAAGCCCTCGTTGACGGAATAGGCTCCCGTGCGGCAGAAGGCCAGAACATCCCCCAGCTCCGGGGCGGGCATGGAAACCCGCCGCACCAGAACGTCGTTCGGCGTACACAGGCTCCCGCAGACGCACCAGTCCTCCGCCGGGCCGTCTTTCCCGGTAAGCCGCCGTATTTCCGGCACCTGCGTGCCCTTCATCTGGCCGTCGTAATTCATCTGATGCAGGCCGCCGTCCACGATGGCGTAATTATACCCGCAGTTGCGCTTGGTGTCCATGACCGTGGTGAGATACGCGCCGCAGGGCGCGGCAAAATACCGCCCCATTTCCACGGTCAGCTCGTACCTCTCCCCCATGGCCCGGATAAGGGGCGCGGCCTCCTCGAGAAGCGCCCGCTCCGACCCGTCCGGATCCTCGCCGAAGTAGTCTATCCACAGGCCGGGGCCGTATTCCAGCTTCGCGACGGCAAGGCCCGTCTCCTTTCGGAGCCTTTGCGCCAGCGCGTCCAGCTTTTCAAGCTCCCTTCCCACGAGGGACGGGCGCTTTTTTTGCGTCCCGGAAAAATAGTGCAGGCCCGCAAACTCGCAGTGCGGGTATTTTTCCGACCGCTCCCCGGCCAGCGCCAGAATGACGTCCTCGTCCATACCGAACTGGTTGTCGGACGTAAGGCGCAGCAGCACGGGGACTTTGATCCCCCGGACGCCCGCCGCCGCCTCGATGCGCCGGACGTGGAGGGGGCTCTCCGCCGTGAACGCCGCCACGCCGTCGTCCATGGCCCGCTCGATGCAGTCCATGGTCTTGTTCACGCCGGAGAACACGACGCGCCCGAGATCCAGCCCCACGTTTTCGCATACGGCCAGCTCCCCGGGGCTGCATACCTCCAGCAGCTCCAGCTCCGACGGGAGCGCCCGCAGGAGAAAGGGGTTCGTCTTCATGGAATAGCATAGCGCTATCTTCCCGCCGAGGGCGGTCTTCACCATGGCCGCGCGGGTTTTGAAAGCGTCCGCGTCGAACACATAAAGCGGCGTTCCATATTCCTTTGCCAGAGATAAAAGCGTCCGGTTTTCCATATGCCGATCCTCACAGTAAGCTTTTCAGATATGCCCGGTCTATCTTCCCGTTGGCGTTTAGGGGCATTTCCTCCAGCACCACCAGCCGCCGGGGGAGCATATAGCCCGCCAGCCTATCCGAAAGCGCGGCGTTCAAGTCCCGGAGCTTCAGCTCCGGCCGCTCCGTGGTGCAAAAGACGGTGATGCGTTCCTTTTCGGCGTTATACAGGCAGCAGGCGCGGCCGATGAAGTCCAGCGCGTTCACCGCCGCCTCTATTTCCCCAAGCTCGATGCGGTAGCCCTTGTATTTTATCTGTCCGTCGCCCCGGGAGATAAAAACAAGGTTCCCGTCCCCGTCGTACCGCGCCCGGTCGCCGGTGTGCAGCACGCGGACGGGACGACCGCCGATCTCCATGGTCTCGAACACCGCGGCGGTTTTTTCCGGGTCGTTTATATATCCGTCCGCCAGAGCCCCGCTCTCCACCAGTATCTCCCCCCGGTCGGGGACGATGCGCCCGGCGTCCCAGAGATATATCCTGGAATTTCCCAGCGGCTTTCCGATGGGGAGCGCCGCCGGGCAGGGCCCGTCTTTCGGTATGCGGTACAGACAGCAGACCCCCGCCAGCTCCGACGAGCCGTAAAGGTTTATATACTCGATCTCCGGCAGCGCCTGACGCCAGACCTCCAGATCCTTTGCGGGGAACACCTCCCCCACGAAGCAGACCCTTCGCAGGGTCGTCGGGAGGATGTCCCGGAACGTGCGGAGCCGTGCCACCACCGCCAGCGCCGACGGCACCCAGGAGATGAAGGTCACGCGCTTTTCGTTCAGGTATTCGATGAGCTTTACCGGGAAGATGAATTTGTCCGAGGGGATGATCTCCATCCGCGCGCCGGTTTTCAGCATGAGGTATATATCCTTGGCCGACGCGTCAAAGCAGAACGGCGTCTGGTTCCCAAGCACCTCGCCGCCGGAAAAATCCAGCTCCTTTGCATACGCCTCCACGAAATCCATGACCGCGCCGTGGCTTTTGCGTATGCCCTTCGGCTCGCCGGTAGAGCCGGAGGTATAAATAATATAAAGGGCGTCCCGCTCGGTCACGGTGACGTCGAGGGGCGCGTCCGCCGCGGGAAAAGCGTCCCCGTCGCAGCGGATATATTCGCAGCCCTCCGCCGCGCCGTCATATTCCCCCTCGGCAAAGCCCAGAATGATACCCACCCCGGCGTGGGACAGTATTTTTCTGATTTTCTCCGCGGGCGCGCCGGGATCCAGCGGAACATAGCAGCAGCCCGCCGCCGCCGCGCCCAGCATGGCGGGGATGACCTCGGCCTTCCGCTGGGCGTATACCCCTACGGCCCGGCCCCGCGCTCCCCTCTGCGCCAAAAAGCCCGCCAGAGCCCGCGACATGTGCAAAAGGGACGCAAAGCTTATCTCCCTCTCCCCGTCCGAAACCGCCGTTTTGTCCGCAAACGTCCGGGCGGACGCCTCTAAATAATCGATTACATTTCCCATATTCTTCCCGCTTTTTGATACATTGCCTTTTACCGTCATATTAACGCCTCGCTTCCCGCTCTGTCAAGTCCTCGGCGCTTTTTCGTCACAGGCTCCATGACAAAAGAGGGATAAGCTCCGCACGGCCTTTTCCCGCCGGGCGCCGTCCTTGGCCGGGCGCGCATACTTTCGCGTATTGTAATCAAATATAGGTTGAAATCGCGCCGATTTTGCCGTATGCTGTACAGTGTATAAATAGAAAAGGCGGCGCTGCGCGATTCGGCGCATGGAGCGCCGCCCAAGCGCCGGGTCTTCCGGCCGGGAGGTAACAACATCTTGAAAAAATCATTCCTCATTGCCCTGATGATCGTGCTCGCGGCTCTTCTCTGCGGCTGCGAGGGCGTCGTCATATCCATCGACGGCGTTCCGTCCGACGTCATGACCGGGCTCGCGGCGGATACGGGCGGGCCTTACGCTTTCGGTCTTGTCTACGAGGGCGACGAGGGGAACATATACAGCGAGAGCACCGAGGGTTACTATGCCTCCGGCACGGAGATAACCGCCCACGCCGTCTGCGCGGACGACACGGCCTTCTACTGCTGGACGCTTGGCGGCTATCTGGACGACGGCGGCGAGGTCGCGAGCTATGCCAAGGACTATACCTTTGACATCGCGGCGGACACATGGCTATACGCGAATTTCCGCGGCCACGACTCGGCTCTCGTCCTGTATCACGCCAACGGCGGCACGGTCGTCTCCACCGGCGAGGACACGCTCTGGAACGAGTTTTCCCTTGCCTACTACCTCTACCCCAACACGCTGGCGGCCGTCGAGGGTCAGGAATACTTCGAGCGCGAGGGCTGCACCCTCATCGGCTATAACACCGAGCCCGACGGGAGCGGCGAGTTCTATAACGTCGGCGGCAAGGCCTTCGAGGACACCGACGCCGTCATCGAGCTCTACTGCCAGTGGAGCGAGCAGACGCCGGAGAAGGATTTCAGCTTCACCTACGACTACGACACCGAGGGATGGTTCGTGTCGTCCTATCTCGGCGGCGACGAGACGGTGAGCATCCCCACGACCTTTAACGGCGAGCCGGTCACGGGCGTCGCCGCCGGCGCGTTTACCGGCAACAGCGCCATAACCTCCATCGTCTTCCCGCCCTGCATCCGAACCATCGAGGATTTTTCCTGCAACGAGTGCGAGAGCCTTACCGACATATACCTTTTCGACTCCCTCGAGTATATCTCCGACGATTCGTTCGATAACCACACGTCGCTCACGTCGGTTTATTTCGGCGCGGCGACAGCGCCGAAGTTTTCCACATGGTTCAATAACCACACAAAAAAGGTCGAGATCATGAACTACTGGTGCTCCTCCTCCGACGAGCCCGTCATGATTATCCTCGGCGGCTCCTCCACCGCCTACGCCGTAGACGCGGAGCTTCTCCAGTCCCTGCTCGACCGGGACTATATCGTCCTGAACTGCGGCTCGAACGGCGCGAACCTTTTCAACATGACAAGCGAGTGGGCCATGCATTTCCTGCGGGAGGGCGATTTCCTCCTGCATATCGCGGAATACAGCGCCTGGCAGCTCGGCGGCGTCCAGTGCACATGGGAGACGTTCCGCTCCTTTGAAAGCTGCTATAACATTTTCAGCTGGGTACCGGCAAAGCAGTATTACAAGCTCTTTGATTCGTTCAACGACTATCTGGAGGCGCGATCCGCGCAGGCGGACTCCAACTACGAGGCCTATACCAGCACGCTGGCCCCCAACGGGTACTACGACCTTCAGGGCACCCTGAACGTCGTCACGAAGGCCAACGGCTCGGACGATTTCTGGCAGGGGCGCAGGATCCACTTCTCCGACAACTGGCTGTACAGCTACATGATTTATTATGTAAACCTGCAATACGCGAAGCTTGACGCCATGGGCGTGGAATATGCTCTGGCGTATACGCCGCTCAACCGCAACTCCCTTTACGACTATCAGACCGACGAGGACATGGAGGCGTTCGAGGCGTATCTGGCCGAGAACCTGAACACCGCCATCATCAGCGACCTGCAGGAAAACATCTTCGAGCCGTCGGTGTTTTTTGACGACGACTACCATCTGGCCGCTCCCGCGCGGGAGACGTATACGACGCAGCTTGCGGGGGATCTCAACGACTATTTCGCCTCGCTGGACGCGGAATGAGCCCGCTTTTTGCCGGCTGACGCCTGATGACCTATGCTTTTGGGAGACCGCTATGTCAAACGCTATGATAACAACGCTCATCCTGTCCGCCGTGTCGGCTGTGCTGACGGGGCTGGGATGCTTTGTGCGCCCGCTGGGGCGCGTGTGCGCCGTTTTGTGCCTTTTCTGGCTGGCGGCGGCGCTGCCGCTGATGCTCGTTTTGAACCTGTCGTCGGAATATGTGCTGCTGTTTTATGTCCTGTCCGGCGCGCTGGGACTCATTTTCCTGTACGGAGGACGGCCGCATGACATTTAATTCTCTGGCGTTCCTCATCTTTTTCCCGGTTGTGACGGTGTTGTATTTTCTGCTGCCGCACCGCTTCCGCTGGATGCTCCTGCTCGCGGCCAGCTATTACTTCTATATGAGCTGGAACCCGAAGCTGGTTTTCCTTATCCTGTTTACCACGACCGTGTCATACGCCGCCGCGCTCCTGCTGGAAAAAACGGAGCGGAAGGGTCTGCGGAAGCTGTGCCTTGCGGTGACGCTGTGCGCCTGTCTGGGCGTTTTGTTCTTCTTCAAATACTTCAACTTCCTTTCCTCGTCCGTCACCGGTCTTTTGCGGGCCTTTTCGCTGCCGGTGAACGATTTCCTTCTGGATCTGGTGCTGCCGGTAGGCATCTCCTTTTACACGTTCCAGACCCTCTCCTACGTCATCGACGTGTACCGCGGCGCCATCGGAGCCGAACGGCATTTCGGGTACTATGCGCTGTTCGTGTCCTTTTTCCCCCAGCTTGTGGCCGGCCCCATCGAGCGGCCGCAGAACCTCCTTCCCCAGCTGAGGGAAGAGCACCGCTTCAGCTCCTCCGACCTTACGGAGGGCCTGAAAACCATGCTGGCGGGCTTCTTCAAAAAGGTCGTTGTGGCCGACCAGCTGGCGACCTATGTCGTGGCGGTATATTCAAGCCCGGAAACGGCCGCCGCCCCGGCCATCATCCTCGCCACCGTCATGTTCACCTTTCAGGTCTACTGCGACTTCTCCGGCTATACGGACATTGCCGTGGGCTGCGCCCGCATCATGGGCATCCGCCTCATGCAGAACTTCAACCTGCCCTTCTCGGCCCGCTCCATCCACGAATTTTGGGAGCGCTGGCACATCAGCCTGACAAGCTGGTTCCGCGACTACATATTCTATCCGCTTGCCATGAACAAAAAGCTCGGCCGCTTTGCCCGCCGGTGGGGGAAAAAGCTCCATAATCCCCGCATCGGCGTCATGCTTCCCCAGTGCGTGGCGCTGCTGGTCACGTTCCTGCTTTCCGGCCTGTGGCACGGCGCCGCGTGGACGTTCGTTCTCTGGGGCGCTATCCACGGCGTATACCAGATCGTGGGCCGCGTTACGGAAAAGAGCCGCGAGAAGCTGTGGACAAAGCTCCGCGTGAACAGGGAAAGCCCGGTCTACGCCTTCTGGCAGCGGGCCTTCGTGTTCGTGCTGTGCAACTTTGCGCTTATCTTTTTCCGGGCAAACTCCGTGGCCGATCTGGGCATTTTGCTGAAAAACCTGTTTACCAACTGGCGCTTTGCCGGCACGTTCGACCTGCTTGGGCTGGACGCGGCGGGGGCGGCCATCTCCGTGGCCAGCATCGCCGCCATGGCGCTGCTGGACAGGCTGCTGGTACAGGGCTGGCCCACGCGCCGTTTGAGCGCCGGCGGCGCGCTTATCAAGGCGGAGACGGCGGCGTTTCTTCTGATGGCCGTCGCCGCCGCGTGGCTTCTCCTTCTGGCGGGAGACGGCGCGGCCGCGTTCATCTATTTCCAGTTTTGACGCAGGGAGGGTTTTGGTGTGAATAAAACATTAAAAACCGTCCTTGCCGCCGTGCTGGCGGCGGTCATGGGCGTCGCCGCGGTCATGCTGGCGGTGCTGATTCTGCCGGAGCAGTTCGACGATCTGTATCTGGGCGAGCTGGCGGATAAGTACGCGCGCCTTAGAAGCCTTGACGACGAAAACAAGATCATCGTCATCGGCGGCAGCAGCGTGGCCTTTGGCATCAACAGCCAGATGATGGAGGAATACCTCGACACGAACGTGGTGAATTTCGGCCTTTACGGCCCGCTCGGCACCACTGTCATGATGGATCTGACGCGGGGGCATATCCGCGAGGGAGACATCGTAATCCTCGCCCCGGAAACGGACAGCCAGACCATGTCCATGACCTTCAACGGGGAGGGCATCTGGGAGTGCTGCGACAGCGATTTCACCATGCTGTTCAAAATCCGCGCCCACAACTGGGGCGATATGCTCGGCAGCTTCTGGACCTACGCCGCGAAAAAATACCAGTTCTACCTCTATGGCAAGCCGCAGGCGGACGGCGTGTACGACCACGATTCCTTTGACGAATACGGCGACGTCATCTTCTCCCGCGAGGAGCCGGTCATGGAGGACTGGTACGACACGGAGGTGCTCGTGGATCTCGACCCGTCCATCGTGGAGGACGAATTTCTCGATTACCTCAACGACTATATCGCCTACTGCGAGCGGCAGGGGGCCACGGTGTATTTCTCGTGGCCGCCGATGAACGCGCTGGCCGTGCAGCAGGATTTGCAGGGCATTCTGGAATACGCCACCTATATCCGGGAAAATATCGACTGCCAGATCATTTCCGATATCACGGATTATATCATGGACGCCGGCTATTTCTACGACACCAACTATCACGTCACCGACCGGGGCGTCGTCGCGCATACGGCGCAGCTTATCCAGGATATCAAGAACTTCACGTCGGACGGCGAGCTCGTCACGGTGGAGACGCCCGCGCCGCCCGCCAGCGGCGAGATGGGCGCGGACAGCGCCCCCGATTCCGGCGCGATGCCCCTGCCTCCCGGCCACAACCGGGACGCCCGGCCCGGCGTGAACGCCGATACGGACACCGATACGGACGTCGGGACGGACACCGACGCCGGCGCGGAGGAGGAAACAGCCGAGCCCACGCCCACCCCCGAGCCGGAGGTCGTCGGCTCCAGCGCCGACGCGGGATATTTCCTCTACGAGGCGTTCAACGAAGGGCTTATGGTCACCGGCATAACGGACGAGGGCAAGGCTCTGGAGTCTCTGGAGATCCCCTGGCTCATCGACGAGCAGAAGGTCATCGCCATCGGGCAGAGCGCCTTTGACGGCTGCGAGACGCTCAGGAGCATCTATATCCAGTCGAATATCAGCCGTATCATGCAGGGCGCGTTCGACGGCTGCCCCCTCCTGCGGGAGATACACATCGACAACGATACGGGGTCGAACATCCTCATCCCCGGCACGGGCCTGTTCGACAACGTGAACAAAAGCTGCAAGGTCTACGTCCCCCAGGAAAGCTACGGCACCTACATCGCCGACTACTTCTGGGGCAACTATCTCGACCGCCTGACGGCGGAATAAGCGCGAAAA
>CAZEXC010000057.1:0-10662 GCA_964516625.1 uncultured Oscillospiraceae bacterium
GCCAGCATGACAAGGCCGACGGAGACGAGGGACAAGCCGATGATGCGGTTGAGCGTGGCGGAGGAAATTTTGTCGGCGATGCGGGCGGCGGCGATCGCGCCGATAAAGTTCCCCGCGATGCAGATGACAAGGGCGGTCGTATCCGGCCAGCCGCCGATGTAGATGTGGCTGACGCAGCCCACGAGCGCGATGAATGCCATGATGAAAACGCCCGTGCCGACGGATTCCTTCACGTCATAGGCCAGAATGGTCGTCAGCGTAATGAGCAGCATCTCGCCGCCGCCCGCGCCCACAAAGCCCGCGATGGTGCCGATGAGCGCGCCGGAAACGACGATCTCGACGACGAGCTTGGCTTTTGTCTGTTTGCCGAAGATGTTGCCGAGGTTCGAGTCCGGGAAAATCAGAAATTTCAGACCCATGAGCGGCGTCATGATGACGGAGACGTTGCCGAGCGCCTGATGGGGGATGATGTTTCCGAGCCAGCTTCCGAAGATGGTGAAGCAGAGGACGATGAACATGAGGGGGAGGGCGCTTTTCATGCGGAGGTTCCCGTGCTTACCGTAGCTCCAGGCTGTGGCGGCGGAGGCAATGACGTCCGAGGCCATGGCGATGCCGACGGCCTGATAGGCGTTGAAGCCGCAAAGGGACACGAGCGCCGGGGTCACGACGACGGCGGCGGAAATGCCGGAAAAGCCGGTCAGGACGCCCGCAGCAAGCCCTGCGAGTATGTAGATGATGATGTTGAAAACCATAGGTCATACCGTGCGCATATGATAAATTTTCCGCACCTGTTCCGTAGGAGCGCCGTCACCGTCGCAGAGGATGAGGCACGGCAGAGCCGCAAGGCCGGGCTTCCCGCCCCGCCGCCCGGAGATGAGCACGAGGGAGGGGACGCTGTCTGCCTTGTGGCACACAAGCTGGAGCCGCTTCGGTTCGATGTCCGCCAGACGGAAGGCCGCGAAAATGTCTGTCAGAAATTCCGGCTTGTGGACGAGGCAGAACTGGCCGCCGCGCTTCAGAAGGTAAGACGCCGCGCCGGAAAACTGCGCCGGGGACAGGCTCCCGCCGCGGGCGGCGGCCCTTGCCGGATCGGGGGATCTCACGCCGCCGTAAAAGTACGGGGGGTTGCACACCACAAGATCGCAGGAGCCCGCCGCGCCAAGCTCCCGGTGCTGGCGCACGTCGGCGCACACGACCTTTCCCCGGATATCGTTCGCCTTATAATTTTCCCGGCAGCGTGCGGCGGCGTCCTCGCGGATGTCGGCGCTGTCGAAGACCGCCTCGGGACAGGTATCGTGCAGCAGGACGGAGAGAAGCCCGCCGCCGCAGCCGAGATCCATGCAGTGGGAGAAAATGTCCCCGCCGGCGAAATGGGCCAGCAGCACGGAATCGGTGGTTATCTTGAAAGCCGGATCGTCCTCATACATGGGGCCGCCGGGCCAAAGCTGTTTCATAGGAACTCCTTGTCGGATTGAAAAACGGAAAAATAAAAACGGACGATATGCACTTGCGGCATATCGTCCATTTCGTCTGTCAGCCCTCGACGATAGCGGACATGGGGCACTGCTCCGCGCAGGAACCGCAGGACACGCACTTTTCCTCGTCGATGACATACTGCGTGTCGCCCTGAGAAATTGCCTCCATGGGGCACTGCTCCGCGCAGGAACCGCAGGAGATGCAGCTATCAGTGATCCTGTAAGCCATAGTTCTCTATACCTCCTAGTATAAGTACAACCACAATATTAACATAAAAAATCAAAAAATCAACAGTAACTCGTGCTTTTATTTCCTTCCGGGAGGATATAATCCTTTCGGAGGCGATCATATTGAAACATTCCGAGCGCTTTACCCAACGGGCGCAGAAAGCCATTGAGGGGGCGTACCGGGCGGCCGGGGAGCTGGGACACAGCTATGTCGGCACGGAGCATCTGCTTTTGGGGCTCATGCGCGAGGGCGAAGGGCTTGCCTGCCGCATCATGCGGCGGGCGGGACTCGACGCGGCCCCGCTGACGGATATTATTATAAGCGACGCCGGGCGCGGCGCGGCGGGCGCGCCCGCCATGGGACTGAGCCCCCGCGCCAGACGGAGCATAGAGCTTGCCGTTTCCGACGCGGCGAGGCTCGGCCACGGCTTTGTCGGCACGGAACACATCCTTATGGGCATCCTGCGCCAGTCCGACTGCGCGGGCGTCCGGGCAGTGGAGGAGGCGGGCGTCGACCCGAACCGCCTGTATACCGACGTGCTGGAGGTGTTTTCCGGCCCGGAATACGGGAAAAATCCTGCCGAGACTGCCGCGTCCGCCCGACCCGCGGTTCGCCGGGGGGAGACAAAGACCCTCGACCAGTACGGGCGGGACATGACGGAGCTTGCCGCCCGGGGCGGCCTGGATCCCGTGGTAGGGCGGGAAAGGGAGCTTACGCGCCTGATCCAGATACTGTCCCGCCGCACGAAAAACAACCCCGTCCTCATCGGCGAGCCGGGCGTGGGGAAGACGGCGGTAGCGGAGGCGCTGGCGCGGCGCATGGCGGCGGGGGCGGTGCCGGAGGAGCTTGCGCGAAAGCGCCTTGTGGCGCTGGACATCCCCTCCATGCTGGCCGGGACGAAATACCGCGGCGACTTTGAGGATAGGGTCAAGACCGTCATCAAAGAGGTGCAGAAGGCCGGGGACGTGATACTGTTCGTGGACGAGCTGCACACCATCATCGGCGCGGGGGCGGCGGAGGGCGCTATCGACGCGGCCAATATCCTGAAGCCGGCTCTCGGCCGGGGGCTCATCCAGATGATAGGCGCGACGACGCTGGACGAATACCGCCGCCATATCGAAAAAGACGCGGCGCTGGAGCGGCGTTTCCAGCCGGTGGTGGTGGAGGAACCGACGAGGGAGCAAAGCATCCGCATCCTCTTCGGCCTCCGGGATCGGTACGAGAACCACCACCGGCTCGTCATCACGGACGAGGCCGTCCGCGCGGCGGTGGAGCTTTCGTCGCGGTATATAACGGATCGCTTCCTGCCGGACAAGGCCATCGACCTCATCGACGAGGCGGCGAGCCGCGTTCGCATGGAATCGGGCGCTCTGCCGCCGACGCTGCAGGCCGCGCAGGGACGGGCGGAGGAGCTCAAGAAAGCGAAGGAGGAGGCCGTGCGGCGGCAGGATTTTGAGGGCGCGGCGGAGCTTCGGAGCCGGGAGAGGCAGGAGCGGGCGGAGATCGACATCGCCCGGCATGAGCTGGAAGCGGGCGCGGCCCGCCGGAGCGTGCAGGCCGGGGACGTGGCGGCGGTGGTGTCAAGCTGGACGGGCATCCCGGTGGAATCCATCTCCCGCACGGAGAGCGAGCGGCTCAGCAATCTTGAGAAAATCATCCACAGCCGGGTCGTCGGCCAGGAGGAGGCGGTGTCCGCCGTGTGCCGTGCCATCCGGCTGGGGCGGGTGGGCCTTGCCGATCCCGGGCGGCCCGTGGGGAGCTTCCTGTTTCTCGGCCCGACGGGCGTTGGGAAAACGGAGCTGTGCCGCGCTATGGCGCAGGCCGTTTACGGGGACAGGGACGCCCTGATACGGGTGGATATGTCGGAGTTCATGGAAAAGCATACCGTCTCCCGGCTCATCGGCGCGCCGCCGGGCTATGTCGGCCACGAGGAGGGCGGCTATCTGACCGACCGCGTGCGCCGCAAGCCGTGGAGCGTCGTGCTTCTCGACGAGGTGGAAAAGGCTCACGAGGATATACTCAACCTCCTTTTGCAGATACTGGAGGACGGCGTTTTGACGGACGCCCAGTCCCGAAAGACGGATTTTCGGAACACCATCGTCGTCATGACCTCCAACGTCGGCGCGAAGGCCATCACCGGCGGCGGGCGTCAGCTCGGCTTTTCCGGGCTGGACGACACGGCGCAGCAGCAGTATGAAAATATCCGATCGCAGGTGCTGGAGCAGGCGCGGCGGGCGTTTCGGCCCGAGCTTTTGAACCGCATAGACGAGATGATCGTGTTCCGCCCCCTGACACAGCGGGAGATAGAGCAGATCGCCGCGGGCATGCTCGACGCCGTCCGCGCGCGTCTGGAGGAAAAAGGCGTGGAGCTCATCGTGTCGCCGGAGGCGCTGGAAAGTCTCGCCCGGCAGGGCTTCGACCCTATATACGGCGCGCGGCCCCTGCGGCGGTGTCTGCGGGAACGGGTGGAGGATCGGCTCGCGGAGATGCTTCTCCGAGGCGAGCTCCGACCCGGAGACAGGGCCAGAGCCGTCCTGCGGGACGGCGAGGTGGCGGTGGAAAAGGTTGACGAGGCGATGGTATAATGATAAAATTACAAGAAGGCAGCATTTCTGCCTTCTTTTTTATTTTGTGTAAACGGGAGGTATCCGCCATGGTGGATATAGAAAAATTCAAGACGTACATGAACGAGGCGGAGGGGTTCAACAAGCTGAACGGCATCCGCTTCCCCGTCCTGCGGGAGGGCTATTGCGAGTGCGAGGTAGACGTCACGCGCGACAGCCTGAACCCGCAGGGCGTAGTGCACGGCAGCCTTCTGTTCGCCCTGTGCGACTGCGTTACCGGCATGGCTACCGCCAGCGTTGGGCGCAGTATGCTCACCCAGTCGGCAGACATACATTATCTCCGTCCCGGCACGGGCGGGACGCTCACGGCAAAGTCCCGCCTGATCAAAAGCGGACGGACGACCGCCCTGTGCGTCGGCGAGGTATACGACGAACAGGGGAGGCTGCTTGCCACGTCGCAGTTCGAGGTGTTTTACACCAGCGACACCCTGACCCTGCCCGAAAAGGGCGAGGACGGCAAGTGGCACGCCCAGCCCGGGGAGGGCGCCTGGCAGTAAAGACCCGCTTTCGGAACGGGCGGGGACGCGGCTTGCGGCCGCGGGCTGCGGGGGCTTTTACGGGATCATGAGCTCCGTCCCGGGGTAATAATGGGCCAGTATCTCGTCATAGGTCCAGCCCTGGGCGGCCAGAAGCTTGGCGCCGTATTGGCTCATGCCGACGCCGTGGCCGTTTCCCGAGACGGAAAAGACAAATTCGCCGCCGTCCCACGAGACGGTGAACGCGGTGCTTTTCAGCCCCAGAGCGGCGCGCAGCGCCGTGCCGGAAAAAGCCTGCCCGCCGATGACGGCGGTATCCACCCGGCCCGCCGCGTCCGGCGTGATATCCCCGAGCCATGCTTCCGCCCCGCCCTCGGGCGAGATGCCGAGCGCTTCGGAGAGCTCCTCCGGCGTAAAGCGCGCGGTGGAGACGAGCTCCGGGACCGTGTCGGACGTTTCCGGGCTCTCAACGCTTACGAGATAAGGCCGGGCCGACCAGACGGCGGCGCTGTCCTCCGTGGAACCGGCGGAGCTTGCGTGGAAAACCGCCTGGATCGCCTCGCCGTTATAGGTCAGGTACTGCCCGTCCGTGGCGGCGACAGCCGCTTTCACGGCGGCCATGTTTTTGTCATAATCGCCGCCCCAGTACTGCCGCAGCTCCCGCTCGCTTTTATAGGCCAGACAGCAGCCGCTGTCGGCGCAGACGTCCGCGTCCTCGTGGCGGGCGGAGGCCATCGCATATGTGCGGGCGGCCACGGCCTGAGCCTTCAGAGCCTCCGCGCCGAAGCAGACGGGCATTTCGGCGGCCACGGCGCAGGGAAGGTATTCCGCCATGGTGACGGAGACGGCTCCCTCGTCCGTCAGCAGCGTCAGGACGGCCTGCTCGTCGCACAGCGCCTGCGTCTCGACAGGGCCGAACCAATAGAAAACGAACGCAAGCGCCGCGAAAATGGCGCACCAGAGGATAGCTCGTATTATGACCTTCATATGCTTTTGTGTCCTCCGTGACTTGACGCGAATCGGTAATTGGGTATACAATCATCTGTAGAACATTATGACGGGATGGAGACAGATATGCGAAGCGAAGCATATAAACTGACCGGCTTTACCGCGGTCATCAGCGCGCTGGGATTTTTCCTGCGGTGGCTGCAAAATCTGCGCATTATCGACGAGGAAACGGGGCTTGCTCTCCGGGGCGCGGGCATAAGCATATTCATGGCGATATTCCTTATCGTCGTGGCGGTGGCGCTGGCGGCGGCGTCGTTTCTCCTGCTGAAGGGCGGCGACGAGCCGGAAAAACCTGCCGAGGCGCTTTGCGGCGCGACGTTTGTGCATACCCTTGTGAGCATGATACCGGCGGTACTGCTGGCGTTTTCCGGCGTCGTGCAGCTTTTTCAGGCAAACGAAGGCAACTGGTCCGAAGGAGAGCTGGGCATAAGGCGCGTGTGCGCCGCGGCCACGCTGGTGGCCGCGTATGCGCTGGTCCTCGTGATAAACGGCGCCATGAAGCCGGAGAAAACAAAGTCCGGCCGGGTGGGGTGCTGCCTTTTGCTTGTATTTGGAGCCGTATGGCTGATCGCGGTGTATAAATCCGCGGCCTCCGACCCGGTTATCTGGCGGTTCGCGGTGGAGGTCTTCGCCGTGTGCGCCGCGCTGATGGCGTTTTTCTATGCGGCAGGCTATTTCTTTGACGCGCCAAACGCGAAGGTAACGGTGTTTTTCTGCGATCTCGGCGCGTTTTTGTGCGTCACGACCTGCATCGACGATCACACGATAGGGGAGACCCTGTGCCTTGTGGCAGTGGCGCTCATGCTTCTTATCTGGAGCTTTACAATCACATCCAATATCCGCCGCACCGGCCGGACGGCGGCGGGACAGGGAACAGAAACGGGCGCGTCGTCTTCGGACGGGCTCGTGTTCGAGAAAGCGGAGATCGTCGATCAGGACGAGGATCTGTTCAGGGACGAATAAGCGCGGAATGCTCGGCCCCCTCTCCCGCCGCGGCGGGAGAGGGGGCTTTTATAGCTGTATAATAATAAAAAGGGGGCCGCCCGCAGCTCTGCGGGCGGCCCCCTTCGACCTGCTGCGAAATCATTCGACGCTGATTATGTAGTAGTACACCGGCTGGCCGCCGCGGATGAGGGAGGCCTCGGCCTGCTGGAAGGGGGCGCACAGGCCGTCGCAGAAGCTCTGCGCGTCGGCGTCGGACACGTCCTGACCATAGTAAACGGTGATAAACTCCGGGTCGAGAGGGCCGATGGCCTCCGCCAGATTTTTGACGACCTCGTCCGTTCCGGCGAAAGAGCCCACGAGAGCGCCGTCCATCAGCGTCAGGTATTCCCCGGCGTGGATATCCCGGCCGTCAAAATCGGAATCGCGGGCGGCATAGGTGACCTGCGCGGTGTGGACGGCGGAAATGGCCTGCTCAAATTCTGCGGCAAGAGCCTCCGGCGCGCCGTCCGGCGTAAGGCGCATCATGGCGCTGACGCCCTGCGGGATGGTCTTCGAGGGCACGACAATGACGCGCTTCGTGGTCAGGGAGGCGCACTGCTCCGCCGCCATGATGATGTTTTTGTTGTTGGGAAAGACGAACACCGTGTCCGCCGGAGTGAGGTTCACGGCGCGCAGGATATCCTCCGTGGAGGGGTTCATGGTCTGTCCGCCGGAGACGATGCTGTCCGCGCCGAGCTGGCGGAAAAGCTCCTCGAGCCCGTCGCCGGCGCAGACGCATACCGCGCCGATGGCTTTTTCCGACGCTGCCGGCTCGGGGATGGCCTCGGGTTCGGCTCCGTCCTTCGGAACTTCCGCTTCCGTCCCGGATTGGGTCTCATCTCCGCGGCGCTCCGCGTCCATGGAGCTGTGCTGCTCGCGCATGTTCTCGACCTTTACCGACAGGAGGGAACCGTAGGCAAGCGCTTTCGTCAGCGCCTTGCCGGGGTCGTTGGTGTGGACGTGGGTCTTGATGATGCCGTCGTCCTCCGCCACGACGATGGAATCGCCGATGTTGCCGAGGTAGGCCCGCAGAAGGTCGATGCTCTTGTTGTTTGCCTTGCGGACGATGAACTCCGTGCAGTAGGTGAATTTGATGTCCTCCGAGGAGAAGGCGGCGAAATCGGCCTTTTTCGCGGGAACGGCCTCGGGGCTCTCGCTGACGGAAACGCGGCCCTGCAGGTATCCCAGCATGGCCTCCAGCATGAGGACATAGCCGTAGCCGCCGGCGTCGATGACGCCCGCTTTCGTCAGGACGGGGTTCTGGTTCACGGTGTCGGCCAGCGCCGCGCGGGCGCTGGTGAGGGCGGAATCCATGACCTCCTCGATGTCGGCGGTCTGCTGGGCGCAGTTGACCGCCGCCTCCGCCGCGAGGCGGCTGACGGTGAGGACGGTGCCCTCGGCGGGCTTCATGACGGCCTTATACGCGGCGTCGACGCCGGAGCTCATGGCGGCGGCGTATTCGGCGGCGGTGGCCGTATCCAGCTTTTTCAGGCCCTTGGAAAGACCGCGGAACAGCAGGGACAGGATAACGCCGGAGTTGCCGCGCGCGCCCCGCAGAAGGGCGGAGGCCACGCGGTCGGCGGCAGCGGTCACGGTAGTGGCCGCGCTGTTTTTTTGGAGATCCGCCGCGGCGGAGCCAAGGGTAAGGCGCATATTCGTGCCGGTGTCCCCGTCGGGAACGGGGAAGACGTTCAGCTCGTTTATCGCCTGCTCGTTGGCCCGGAGTGCGTCGAACGCGCACAGGATCATATCCCGGAATGCGGCGCCGTCTATATATTCTCTCAAAGTAACATACCTCTATCCAGATTTGATCTGCCCGGTTTATCAGTCCATGTTCATGGAGTCGATGTAAACGTCCACCTGATTTACAGGCACGCCCGTGGCCGCCGTGACCTTGTAGCTGACCTCGGACATGATGCTTTCGCACAGGGCGGACAGGTTCACCCCGTGGTCAACGACGATGTGGAGCTCCACGGCGACGGAGCCGTCCTCGCTGTAGTGGACGCGGACGCCCTTGGACATGGATTCGCGGCGCAGGAGCTGCCAGACGCCGTTGTCCTTCGACTGGCTCGCCATGCCCTTGACGCCGAAGCAACTGGAGGCCGCGTCCCCGACAATATTGGAGAGGACGTCGTTCGCTATATCGATGATGCCCTTCTCGCTGCTTTTTATGACCAACTGCAAGACCCCCTCTTTGGCGGAAGCCGCCATAAATACCCCGTCTGCAAAACGGCGTCTGATAGATTATAGTGAACACTTAAAAAGCATTATACCACAATCGGGACAGAAAAGAAACAAAAATTATGAAAAAAGAAACAAAAAGATACAAAATCGCCTGTGGGGGTATTATAACGCATATTCCCGGCGCAGACAAGCATAAATTTCCGCCGCACAGGGCGAAAAAAGAAAACGCTTCCTTTATGCACCGCGATATGATATAATAAAGGTACGTTATCAACAAGAAATAATGTCTAAAATAAGGAGATGTGTCTTATGTCCCGTTCCAAAAAGACGATGGACGGCAACAACGCCGCCGCCCATGTTTCCTACGCCTTTACGGAAGTCGCCGCGATATACCCCATCACCCCGTCGAGCCCGATGGCGGACTATGTTGACCAGTGGGCGGCCGCCGGGCGGAAAAACCTGTTCGGCACGACCGTCCGCGTTCAGGAGATGCAGGCGGAATCCGGCGCGGCCGGCGCGGTTCACGGCAGCCTGAACGCCGGCGCGCTGACGACGACCTATACCGCAAGTCAGGGGCTTCTGCTCATGATCCCCAATATGTACAAAATCGCGGGCGAGCTTCTTCCGTGCGTGTTCCATGTGACGGCGCGCGCCGTCGCGTCCCATGCGCTTTCCATTTTCGGCGACCACTCGGATATCTATGCCTGCCGTCAGACGGGCTTTGCCATGCTGGCGGAAACGAACCCGCAGGAGGTCATGGATCTGTCCCCGGTGGCCCATCTGGCCACGCTGAAGAGCCGCGTGCCGTTTTTGAACTTCTTCGACGGCTTCCGCACCTCCCACGAGCTTCAGAAAATAGAAGTCTGGGACTATGACGATCTGGCCGAGATGCTCGACCCCGCCGACGTAGATGCGTTCCGCGCCCGGGCGCTGAACCCGGAAAACCCCATCATGCGCGGAAGCCATGAAAACGGCGATACCTTCTTCCAGAACCGGGAGGCGTCGAACCGCTATTACGACGCTGTCCCCGACATCGTGCAGGGGTACATGGACAGGATAAACGCCAAGCTCGGCACCGACTATAAGCTGTTCAACTACTACGGCGCGCCGGACGCGGAGCGGGTCATCGTTGCCATGGGCTCTATCTGCGACGTGGCCGAGGAGGTCATCGACTTTCTGACCGCTCAGGGCGAAAAGGTCGGTCTCGTGAAGGTGCGGCTGTACCGCCCGTTTGCCGCCGACCGCCTGCTGGAGGCCATTCCCGCCACCTGCCGGAAGATCGCCGTCCTTGACCGCACCAAGGAGCCGGGGTCTCAGGGCGAGCCGCTGTACATGGACGTGGTAATGGCGCTTGCCGGCGCCGGACGCGGCGACATTACGGTCACAGGAGGCCGGTACGGCCTCGGCTCCAAGGACACGCCGCCCTCCAGCGTCTTTGCCGTCTATAAGGAGCTCAGGAAAGACGAGCCCAAGCGTCAGTTCACCATCGGTATCGTGGACGATGTGACAAACCTCTCCCTCGAGGAAGAGCCCGCGCCCGACACCAGCCCCGCCGGTACCATCCAGTGCAAATTCTGGGGACTCGGCGGCGACGGCACCGTCGGCGCGAACAAGAACTCCATCAAGATTATCGGCGACTACACCGATAAATTCGTCCAGGCGTACTTCCAGTACGACTCCAA
>CAZEXC010000058.1:0-10659 GCA_964516625.1 uncultured Oscillospiraceae bacterium
CCTATGAAAAGTGGTATACTAAAATTTAATGCTGCCTGTAAAGCTGGGCGCATGGAGAAAGGAACACAGAAACAAGCTCTTTGGATCCACCTCGCGTGGGGGAGAACATATGAAAAGCAATAGAAAGCGCAATTTTTGTCTGGGGGCGCTGCTCGTGATTCTGCTGGCCCTGTGCGTAGGCTTCGTTACGGCTACCGTGATCACCACAAAGGAACACACCGTCAGCTTCTACGACGAGACGGGAACCCTTATAGGCTGGACGTCCGTGCCCTACGGCGAGACGGTGGAGACGCTTCCCTATGAGGGCGGCGTATGGCAGGATGAAGACGGCGTGATCGTAGAGCCGACGGAAATCGCCGTGACAGGGGATATGTCCTTTTACGCCGCGCCCGGTCATACATGGAGCACGCTGGCGCTTCGGACGGAGCACGGCAGACTTATGGCGGCGGACACAAGCCGCTTTTTCACGGACGCGGCCATGACGCGGGGCGAGGCTGCCGAGCTTATTTACGCTCTGGTGGACGCCGGTGCGGACGTCGGAGCCTCCTTTGGTTCCTTTTCGGACATGACGGGCTCGGAAGCGTGTTATGAAGCGGTGCGGGCGCTTTGCGCCATGGGCGTCCTTCACGGCTATGCCGACGGAACCTTCCGCCCGGAGGAGGAGATGACCCGCGCGGAATTTTTGTATATCCTCTACCGTCTGCGCGGGGAGGAATACGAGGGCAGCGCTTCCTTTCCCGACGTGCCGGAGAGCTATTGGGCCTCTGACGCCATCGCTTACGCGGAGGAAACGGGGTGGGCCGTCGGCTATGCCGATGGGAATTTCTATCCCGACGCGGCGCTCACCCGCGCGGAGGCCGCGGTCATGATCGCCCGCGTCCGAGGGGGTCTGCCCGACCGGGCCGACGTTGACGCCGCCTGCGCGGACACCATCGTATATGTGGACGTCCCCGCGAGCCACTGGGCTTATTATGAGATCATAGACGCGGCCTACACAAACGAGCTTCTGGATTATATCCTCGGTCAGGCCGAGGGCGTCCAGCCGGGGATCGTATTCATCGGCGCGCAGATGTGCCATGTAAACGCGGACACGCTGCGTCTGGATCGCTATGAACAGGGAATCCAGAGCGTTGACGGCGCGCTTTATTATGTGACGACGGACGGCTTCTTTCTCCAGCGCTTCAGTCAGGGACTTCTTGAGCTGGACGGGTCCATGTTCTATGTGACCGAGGACGACGGCCCGTTTCTGGCGGACGACTATTACGGCTATCTGTATTTCGGCGAGGACGGGCGCTATACATCCGGCAGCGCGGCTGTGGATGCCTATGTGGACGATATTCTGAGCGATATTCTGTATAATACCGGCCTTTCCCAGAGCGAAAAGCTCTACCGCGCCTACTGCGCCATCCGCGACGGCGGGTATTACTACCGGCCCCGCAACGCCGCCTGGCAGCGCGGCTCGACGAGCTGGACGCTGACATGCGCGGAGGCTATGTACCGGGACAAGTACGGCACATGCTATTACTGGGCGGCGTCGTTTCTGTACCTTGCCCGGCGGCTGGGCTATCAGGCATACGCCGTCTGCGGCGGCGTGGGTACGTCGAACCAGCTCCATGCCTGGGTCGTCGTCACATGGGACGACGGGGAGGATTATATCTGCGACGTGGAGCTCGAGTGGGCGTACATCCATGATTTCTACGATGTTCCCTATTCCACTACGAATATGTATTTACAGCCGCTGGATGCGACAAACGTCATTTATGTATTCCCGGGCCAGTCGGCGGCCTATTACGAAAGTCAGGGCATCGCGGAGGAAAGCGACGAGGATCTTCTCAACATCGCGGAGGAGGATCAGGTCCCGCAGACGACGGAGCCCGCGGACGAAACCAATGCGGATGAGGGAGAAACGCCCGCAGAGGACGGCGGCGCGGATGACGGCGGCGCGGACGATGGAGCGGCGGACAGCAGCGGCGCGGACGACGGCGGTACGGACAGCGGAGCGGCGGACGACGAAATGCCGGAAACGGACGACGGCGGTACGGATACCGGCGGCGGTGACGGCACAGAGGACGAGGCGGCCTGAAGCCAGAAAAAAGAATTTGAAAGAATGGCCGCCGCAAAACAATCGTTTTGCGGCGGCTCCTTTGTTTGTTCGGGACGTCACAGGGCGTCCTCGTTCACGCGCTCCGGCGGGTCGCGGAGCAGATCGGGGTTTTGCAGAAAATAGCGGAAATACTTGAAGGCGTTGCCGAGATAGCCCTGATCCACGACGCGGCAGTCTATTGTGACGGTGTAGTCCACATAGCGTCTTTTTTCAGCGGCGGCGGAGCTCGTAAGCTCGTAAACGTCCCGTTTCCGGCCGAAGGAAATGCTCATAGGCAGACAGCCTATGCTGTTAAGGCTGCGGCTTATGGGCGGCAGGGAGAAGGCGCCCTCGTCCGAGATGACGAGAGAGCCGTGGAAGGGGCTTTTGTCTGTCCACGCGCCGCCCAGCCAGCCGTGGTAGTCCAGCCAGCGCAGCACGGCGGCGCCCAGCCGGAGCACGAAACGCGGCGTTTTGACGAGCGTCCCGGCAAAGCGCTCGATGCGGCCGGCGTCCTCGTCGGCCTTGATGCTGTCCCACTGGCGGTTTATTTTTCGGCAGACGTCGAAGATCGTGTCCGTAGGCAGGAAGCGGACCTTGACGGCAAAGCTCCCCGAATCCGCCGTGGCGCTCCGCCCGGAGGAAAAGACGACGTCGATGGTGTCTCTCGCGTACAGGAAACGCCCCGATACAAAGCGGTTGAGCGCCGGACACAGAGCCACCGTTCGCACATACGCGGCGACGTAAACGTGCATGAGGGACATATCCTCGTAGCCGTCGGCGCGGCGGAGCCTGATCCACTGCTCGAGGGCGCTTATCTCGGCGCTGTCGGTAAAGACGCTGACCGCGTCGCCGGGGCTGCGCATGATGAAGGGCGTGAGCTGGAAGACGGATCCCAGCGTACGCAGACGCCGCCCGTCCCGGCGGTCGCCCATACGGCGGCGGGTATATTGCTGTGGCATAAAGGGCCTCCAAATCGTGGTAGATGGGAATGGGTATAATCTTAATATATCATTATACATCAAATCAGAAAAAAGGACAAGGCGCGGCGGAAAACCACGGCGGAGGGAAGGGAGAAAGAGGAAAAATACACAAAATCCGCCCGCCGGAAAGCGGCTGTTTTTTGGCAAATTGTCCCTTGAAATGGGCGGGGTATCCTGTGTAATATATAAAAGGAGCAATAGTAACTACACATTTTTTCATAAACGCAAAGAAGCTGCTTGGAGGTGCTGATATGTCATTGGAGGCGCTGGATACCATAGCTCTGGCGGAAGAAAAGGCCCGTCAGATCCGCGCGGCCGCCGACACGGAGGCAAACAAAATACTCCGCGAGGCCGAGGACGCCGTGACGGTCATGGTCGCCGCAGCGGAGGGCAAGGCGGACGGCGAGATACGCGAGCTGATGCACAAGGCCGACGAGAAAGCCAAGGAGGATGCGGAGGCGCTGGCCTCCAACACCCGCAACCGGCAGGCGGCTATGAAGGCCCGCGCCGACCAGAGGATGGAGCAGGCTGCCCGGAAGATCGTGGAAAGGATCGTGAACGGCTGAGATGTCCATTGTAAAGATGAAGAAGCTGCGGGTCATCGTGCTTCGCGAACAGCGGGATGAGCTCATGCAGGCGCTTCTGCGTCTGGGCTGCGTGCAGGTGCTTCGGCCGGAGGGGATGCTTTCCGACCCGGAGGCGGCGCAGGCGCTCCGGCCGGAGCGGGGAGAGCTTCCCCGGCTGCGGACGGAAGCGGGTCAGATGGCGTCGGCGGTGAAGATACTGGAGCGGTACGCCCCTCAGAAGAAAAAGCTCCTGTCCTCCCGGCCCGAGGTGAGCCAAAGCGTCTTTCTGGACAGCACGGCTCTTGAGATAGACCTTGTTCTGGCGGAGAAAATCTGCGGCTGGGACGGGCAGATCCGCCGCATCGCGGCGGACGAGGCCCGTATCTGTACGGAAATCGAATCCCTTCGCCCGTGGGAGCCGCTGGACGAGCGGCTGGACGGCGCGGGAACGAAAACCTGCGCGGCGGCGCTTTTCAGCTCTCTGGCGCAGATAGATATGGAAGCCGTGGCGGACGCGGCGGAGACGGTCACGGAGGGCGTCCAGATCATCCTCGTTTCCGCGGACGCGGAGCAGCACTGCTTCGTGGTCATTGCCCGCCGGGAGGAGCTTGACGCGGTGGCGGATTCCATCCGCTCTATCGGCTGCTCTCAGGTGACGTTCCCCGGCCTTACGGGGACGGCGCGGGAAAATATCGTCCGGCGTCTGGATGAGCTTGCCGAGCTGGCAGGGCAGAAAAAGACGCTGGAGGCGCAGATAACGGCCTGCGGCGACAGGCTCTCCGACCTGCGCCTGTCCGCCGATCGGATGCAGACGGAGGTATCCCGGGCCGAGGCCGTAGAACGCCTCGCCGGGACGGACAGCATCGTGGCGCTGGAAGGCTGGTGCCCCGCGCCGGACGAGGAGAAGCTCAAAAAGACGCTGAACGGCTTTGACTGCGCCTGGGAGTTTTCCGACCCTGCGCCGGAGGAATATCCCGACGTGCCGGTGAAGCTCAAAAACAAGGGCTTTGTGGAGCCCATGAACATGGTCACGGAGATGTACTCCCTGCCCGCCTATGACGGCGTTGACCCGAACCCGCTCATGTGGCCGTTTTTTGTGGTGTTTTACGGCATGATGCTGGCCGACATGGGCTACGGGCTCATCATGATGCTGGCCTCCCTCGTCGCCGTGAAGACGGTAAAGCCCCGGGGCGGCGCGGGCTATCTCATGCGCCTGATGGGTCTGGCGGGCATCAGTACGTTTATCTTCGGCGCGCTGACCGGCGGCTTTTTCGGAGACTTTCTGCCGCAGATCGCGGCTCTGATAAATCCCGACACCACGTTCACGGCGCTGCCGTCGCTGTTTACGCCGCTGGGCGATACCATGGCGGTTCTTGTGGCGGCGCTGGTCATCGGCGTTATCCAGATATTTACGGGCATGACTGTCAGCGTCGTTCACAAATGCAAAAACGGCGAGGGTCTCAGCGCCCTGTTCAATGAAGGCGCGTGGTGGTGCATCCTGATCGGTCTGGCGCTGGCGGTCCTGGGAGTCGGCAGCATTGGCGGCGTGCCGGTGCTTCTGTGCATCGGCGGCGTGCTGATGGTGACGGGTCAGTTTGTGGAGAAAAAGAGCTTTGTCGGCGGCCTGATGGGTATCGGCGGCTCTCTCTACAACAACGTGACCGGCTATTTCAGCGATATTCTGTCCTACTGCCGCCTTATGGCGCTGATGCTGGCGGGCAGCGTGGTGGCGTCGGTGTTCAACACCTTGGGCGCCATGACGGGAAATGTCGTGCTGTTCGTCATCATAGCTCTTATCGGGAACGCCCTGAACTTCGCGCTGAACCTTCTGGGCTGCTTTGTCCACGACCTGCGGCTTCAGGTACTGGAATTTTTCAGCCGCTTTTACAAAGACGGCGGCAAGCCTTTCCAGCCGCTGGCAGCAAATACAAAATACGTAGACGTTATCAAGGAGGAAATTTAATATGGAACTTCTCAGCACCTATGGCGGGCTGGCCCTGGCTTTTCTGGGCGGCGGTTTGGCGGTGGGCTTCTCCTGCGCCGGTTCCGGTAAAGGCACCGGCTGCGTGGGCGAGGCGGCCGCCGGTCTTCTGGCGGAATCCCCCGAGTCCTTCGGCAAGTGTCTGGTGATGCAGGTGCTCCCCGGCACGCAGGGACTGTACGGTCTGGTGGTATGGTTCATCGCCATGCTGCAGATAGGCCTTATCGGCGGCAGCGGCCTGCTGGATCTGAGTATGGCTCAAGGCTTTAACGTGTTCTGCGCCTGTATGCCTATGGCGATCGGCGGTTACATCACCGCGGTGGCGCAGGGGCGCACGGCGGCTTCCTCTATAAACCTCATGGCGAAAAATCCCGAGCAGTGGTCCAAGGGCATCATCATGTGCGGCATCGTCGAGTTTTATGCCATCCTGTCCCTGCTCGCTTCCATCCTCATGCTGTTTCAGGCGGTGTAAGGGCATACGGCGATGATCGGTATTGATAAGATTACCGCCCGCATCGAGGCGGAGGCCGCTGCGGACGCCGCCCGCATCGAGGAAGACGCCCGGGCGCAGAGCGAGACTATCCGCGCCGAGGGCGAGACAAAGGCGCAGGAGCGCTATTGGGAAAAGGTGCGCGAGGGCGTAAAAGCGGCGGAGGATCGCGCCCAGCGGCTTTCCAAGGCCGCCAATATGGAGGCCCGGAAGAGCATCCTGTCCAGCAAGCAGGAGATTGTGGAAAACGTCTTTCGGCTTGCGGAGGAAAAGCTCCGCGCCCTGTCCGGCGACGCATACGTCGATTTCCTCGCGGGTCAGGCCGCCCGCGCCGCGGCCAATGGCCGGGGACAGATCGTTCTGACCGCGCAGGACAAAAAAACCTGCGGGAGCAAGGTTCTCTCAAGGGCGAACGCCAGGCTCGCGGCAGAGGGGAAAAACGCCTGCCTCACCATTTCCGACGAGGAGGGCGGCTTTTCCGGCGGGCTCATCCTGCGGGACGGGGATATCTCCGTCAACTGCACCATCGAGGCGCTCATGGCTCAGGCCAGAGAGGATATGGCCGCCGAAGCGGCAGCGGAGCTGTTCGCCTGATGGCGGGTTATCTCAACCTGACAAGGGGGCAATGACTTGTCAAAAATCAGTAATACAGACTATCTGTTCGTGTCCGCCTATATCCGGGCGCGGGAGCCCTCTCTTCTGACGGCGCACCGTCTGGAGCAGATGGTGGACGCGCAGGATTTCGACGAAGCGGCGAAGATCCTTTCCGAATGCGGCTATCCGGATCTTTCCGGCGCGTCCGACGGGGAACTGGAAAAGGTATTTTCCGCCCGCCGGATCGACGCTCTTGCGGATATGGAGCGGCTGTGCCCGGAAAAGGCGCTGGCGGAGGCGTTTCGCCTGAAATACGATTATCATAACGCGAAGGTGCTCGTGAAAGCCGAGGGCGCGAACGTCTCCGGCGGGGAGCTTCTCTCCGGCGCCGGGCGGGTGTCGCCCGCGCGGCTGGCCGAGGCCTACGAGCAGGACGAGTGGCGGCTCGTGCCGCCGGCGCTGGCGGCGGCCTGCCGCGGAGCCAAGCTCACCCTTGCGCGCACATCGAACCCCCAGCTTGCGGATATCGAGCTCGACAAGGCGTATTTCGCGGAGCTTCTGGCTCTGACGGAGACCCTGTCGGACGGGTTCTATACCGGCTATGCCCGGCTGAGCGTGGACGTGGCGAACCTCCGCAGCGCGGTGCGCTGCATCCGCGGCCATATGGACGAGGGCGTCCTGCGCGCGGCGCTTATAGACGGCGGGAACGTCTCTCCCGCCCGCATCGCGGGACGTGTCTACGCCGACGGCGTCACCGCCGTGTTCACTGACCGTGCGCTGGAGCAGGCTGCGGCGCTGGGGCAGAAGGCCATTGAGGGCGCGCCGCTGGCTCCGTTCGAGCGCCAGTGCGACAATACCCTGACCCGCCGCCTTGACGCCGCAAAATACGAGCCCTTCGGCCCGGCGGTCGTCGTGGCTTATCTGGCGGCGCTGGAGGGGGAGATCGTCGCGGCGCGGATGGTGCTTTTGGGAAAGCGCGACGGCATCGCTTCGGAAATACTCAAGGAAAGGCTGCGTGACAGCTATGTATAAGATCGCGGTCATCGGCGCGCCGGACACGGTCGTCGGCTTCAAGGCGCTGGGACTGGAGGCCTGCCCCGCCCGGGGGGAGGAGGAGGCCCGTGCCGCGCTGGAAAGACTCACGCGGGGGACGGGAAGCGACGAATATGCCGTCATCTATATCGAGGAGTCGCTGGCAAAGCCCCTCGCGGCGGAGATCGGCCGTTTCAAGGACTTGCCGAGCCCGGCCATCATCCTCATTCCCGGAAAGGACGGCTCCCTCGGCATCGGTCAGTCCGCCCTGCAGGACGCGGTGGAGCGCGCTGTCGGGACGAATATACTGTGATTTAAATCCGAAAGAAGGTAAGAAGCATGAGCGGAACGATAACAAAGGTCTCCGGCCCGCTGGTCGTGGCGGAGGGTCTGGCCGACGCGAATGTGTCCGACGTGGTGCGCGTCGGCAGCCAGCGGCTTATCGGAGAGGTGCTCCAGATGAAGGGAGACAGCGCCTCTATCCAGGTCTATGAGGAGACGTCCGGCCTGGGGCCGGGGGCAAAGGTGGAGACCGTCGGTATGCCCCTGAGCGTGGAGCTTGGCCCGGGGCTTCTGACAAATATATACGACGGCATCCAGCGCCCGCTGACGGAGATACGCGCCCTCACCGGCGCGACCATTGCCCGCGGTACAGACGTATCGTCCATCAACCGGGAAAAGGAATGGGACTTCAGCGCCGTCGCTTCCGTGGGCTCTATCGTGAAGCCCGGCGACGTGCTCGGCACGGTACAGGAGACCGCCGCCATCCTCCATAAGATAATGGCGCCCGTCGGCGTTTCCGGCGTCATCAAGAGCATTGAGAGCGGCCGGTACACCGTTGAGCAGACTGTCGCCGTGGTGGAGGATGAAAAGGGCGTGCGCCATGACGTGACCATGCTCCAGCGCTGGCCCGTGCGCGTGGCTCGTCCGTATAAGCACAAATATGTGCCGAGCCGCCCCATGAACAGCGGCCAGCGCGTCATTGATACGCTGTTCCCCATCGCCAAGGGCGGCACGGCCGCCGTGCCCGGCCCCTTCGGGAGCGGCAAGACCGTCGTGCAGCACCAGCTTGCCAAGTGGTCGGACGTGGATATCGTGGTCTACATCGGCTGCGGCGAGCGCGGCAACGAGATGACCGACGTTCTGATGGAATTTCCCGAGCTGAAGGACCCCCGGAGCGGCGAGTCCCTCATGCAGCGGACGGTGCTCATCGCGAACACCTCCGACATGCCTGTGGCCGCCCGCGAGGCCAGCATCTATACCGGCATCACCATTGCGGAATATTTCCGTGATATGGGCTACGACGTGGCGGTTCTTGCCGACTCCACCTCCCGCTGGGCCGAGGCGCTGCGCGAGATGAGCGGACGGCTGGAGGAAATGCCCGGCGAGGAAGGTTATCCCGCCTACCTTGCAAGCCGCCTTGCTCAGTATTACGAGCGCGCGGGCGTCGTGGAATGTCTCGGTTCCGACAGCCGTCAGGGCTCCATTACCGCCATCGGCGCGGTGTCCCCTCCGGGCGGCGACACGTCCGAGCCTGTCTCTCAGGCCACCATGCGTATCGTGAAGGTGTTCTGGGGGCTTGACAGCTCCCTTGCCTACGCCCGGCACTTCCCGGCCATCAACTGGCTGACGTCCTACAGCCTGTATGACGATACCCTGCGGGACTGGTACGAAAAGGAGTTTCCCGGCTTCATGGCTCAGCGGGAGCGGACTATGGCCGTGCTTCAGGAGGAGGAGAACCTGAACGAGATCGTAAAGCTCGTCGGCAAGGACTCCCTTTCCGCCGACGACCAGCTTACGCTGGAGACCGCGAAAATGCTCCGCGAGGACTTTTTGCAGCAGAACGCTTTCGTGGACGAGGACGCATATTCCTCCTACGATAAGCAGTTCCGGCTGCTGGGGCTGATCCTCAAATATGACGAGCTGTGCCGGGACGCCATCACGCGCGGCGTGACGGTCGGCCAGCTCAGCGCCATCCCCGCCCGGGAGCAGATAGGCCGCGCGAAGATGACGCCGCCCGGAGAATATGAGGCGCAGTATGCCCGGATAGAGAAGGATATGCAGGCGCAGATCGAGGCGCTGACGGAAGGAGGCGACCGGCAATGATCCGTGAATACAGGACTATAAGCGAGATAGCGAGCCCTCTGATGATGGTCAAAAACGTCGAGGGCGTGACCTACGACGAGCTGGCGGAGATAGAGCTGCCCAGCGGCGAGAAGCGCCGCTGCAAGGTGCTGGAGGTAGACGGCGACACGGCTGTCGTCCAGCTTTTTGAAAGCGCTCAGGGCATAAACCTCGCCGCGTCGAAGGTTCGCTTCCTCGGCCATCCGCTGGAGCTGGGCGTTTCCGAGGATATGCTTGGCCGCGTCTTCAACGGCATGGGCGAGCCCATCGACGGCGGCCCCGCTATCCTGCCGGAGGAATATAAGGACATAAACGGACTGCCTATGAACCCGGCCGCCCGCGCCTACCCCGCGGAGTTTATCCAGACCGGCGTTTCCACCATCGACGGCCTCAACACCCTTGTCCGGGGCCAGAAGCTGCCTATCTTCTCCGGCTCCGGCCTGCCTCACGCCGCGCTGGCGGCGCAGATCGCGCGGCAGGCCCGCGTTCTGGGGACGGAGGAGAGCTTTGCCGTTGTGTTCGCCGCCATCGGCATCACCTTCGAGGAATCCGAATATTTCATAAACGACTTCCGCCGCACCGGCGCTATCGACCGCACCGTCGTGTTCTCGAACCTGGCAAACGACCCGGCGGTGGAACGCATCGCCACGCCCCGTATGGCGCTGACCGCCGCGGAATATCTGGCATTTGAAAAGGACATGCACGTTCTCGTCATTATGACGGATATTACGAACTACGCCGAGGCGCTGCGCGAGGTCTCCGCGGCCAAGAAGGAGGTTCCCGGCCGCCGCGGCTATCCCGGCTAT
>CAZEXC010000059.1:0-10375 GCA_964516625.1 uncultured Oscillospiraceae bacterium
GCGCTGTGCGCGGCGGCGCTGTCTATTTTTCCCTCCGGCTGTCCACAATACAGGCGGAGGGATCTGTATATGTCATATTTGCAGTCGATATGGAGCAGGACGGTGGACATCCCGGCGCGGCCGCCGCTGGATGGGGACAAAAAGGTGCAGGCCGCCGTCATCGGCGCGGGGATGGCGGGGTGTCTCACCGCATATTTCCTGCACCGGCAGGGCGTCGAGACGGTAGTGCTGGAGGCCGACCGCATCGGCAGCGGCCAGACCCGGAACACCACCGCGAAAATAACGAGCCAGCACGGGCTCATTTACGATAAGCTCATACGCGATTTCGGAGAGGAAACGGCCCGCCGGTATGCCGCGGCAAACCAGCACGCCATCGAGAAATACCGCCGCATCATCGGCGGCAACCGCATCGACTGCGATCTGGAGGAGAGGCCGGCGTATCTCTATACAAAGACCGCGCCGGAGGCGCTTCGGGCGGAGTGGGAAGCGGCGAAAAAGCTCGGCATCCCGGCGAGCCTTACGGAAAAGACCGCGCTGCCGTTTCCCGCAGCGGGGGCGCTGCGGTTCGACGGTCAGGCGCAGTTTCACCCGCTGAAGTTTCTGAAGGCCATATCCCGGGAGCTGACGGTCTATGAAAAAACGAAAGTCCTCCGGGTGGAGGACGATAAGATCGAAACGGATCGCGGGACGGTGCGGGCCGAGCATATCGTCTTTGCGTGCCACTTCCCGTTTGTTAACGTGCCGGGGTATTATTTTCTCCGTATGCATCAGGAGCGCAGCTATGTGCTGGCGCTGGAAAACGCCATGGAGCTCGACGGCATGTATATCGGCGTGGACGGGGACGGCCTTTCCTTCCGCAGCGCAGGGAAAACGCTGCTTCTGGGCGGCGGGAGCCATCGCACGGGAGAGAACTCCGCCGGCGGGAAATACGATATGCTCCGCCGGCAGGCAAAATATCTCTGGCCGGAGAGCTTCGAGACCGCGCACTGGTCGGCGCAGGACTGCATCCCCATGGACGGCGTGCCGTATATCGGCCGGTTCGCGGAGAGCCGCCCCAACTGGTATGTGGCCACGGGCTTTCAGAAGTGGGGCATGACGAGCTCCATGGTCGCGGCCATGATCCTCTGCGGCGCCGTTCTGGGAAAGCCGGACGACGGATACGCGGAGGTATTTTCGCCGCAGCGATTTGTCCTGCCCGCGTCGGCCAAAAACCTTGCCGCAGACGTGGCGCAGGCGGTAAAGGGTCTGGGCCGGGGGCTGTTTTCCATGCCGGATATTGCCGGGGCGGAGCTGCCAAAAGGCCACGGCGGCGTTGTGGAGGCGGACGGGCAGCGCGTGGGGCTGTACCGCGCCGGCGACGGTTCGCTGTACGCAGTGGATGTGAAATGTCCCCATCTGGGGTGCGAATTGGCGTGGAACCCGGACGAGCGGAGCTGGGACTGCCCGTGCCACGGGTCGCGCTTTGACTATACCGGCGCGCTCATCTCCGGCCCGGCCCAAAGGGACGCCGCGCCGGAGCGGGATTGACGGGGCGCGGCGTTTCAGCGCCCGGCGGAGAGGAATGCTCCGCCGCCGCCATAAAATGCTTGTCCATTTGCGAGGACTCCGCTATAATATATCCAATCGGCATATACGGAGGCGCGGCGCATGAGCGTTATTTATGATATAATTCTGGCGGCGATATTCGTCGTCCTCATCTGCCGGGGATGGCGGCAGGGCGTCATGTCAACGCTTCTGCGGCTGCTCGGCTGGGCAGCGGCGGCGTTTATCATCGTCTCGTTCAGCGAGAGCTGGGCGCAGAGCATTTACGGCAGCGTAGTGGAGCCATGGGCGGTGAGCGCCGTGGAAAAAGCCATTCCGGCGGAGACGGTGTCCGCCATGAACAGCGGCGCGGACGCCGTCGAGAGCATTCAGGACGTGCTGGACAGCCTTTCCGGCGTACTGGGCGGGCAGGTCGTCGATACCGGCTCCGCCTCCGCCATTGAAAGCGCCCTGCGGCAGGGCTCCGGCAGCCTTGCCGAGAGCATCACCGCGTCGGTGCTGCAGCCGATCCTTTTGAGCCTTATCAGAGGCGTGCTGGCTATGATCATACTGTCCGTGTGCCTTTTTGTGTTTCGGTTTCTGGCGCGTGCTTCCGCCCGCCGGCGGCGGGGCCGGGGCATTCTCGGAAAGACGAACCAGCTCCTCGGCGGCGCGCTCGGCATTGTGGAGAGCCTCGCCGCAAGCTATATCTACGCGCTTGCGCTGTCCATCCTGTCCACCGCCCTGACGGTAAGCTGGCTGACGCCGCAGATCCTCAGCGGCACCTCGCTTGTGAGCAAATTTTTATAAAAACCGCTATCCGGCTGTCACGCTTTCGGCGTGGCAGCCGGATTTTTTTATTGCTTTTCAAAGATTGTCCGGCAGAGGAGGAAACGGCGCCGGGCCGTCTGGCCCGACGCCGTTTCCCGCGTCGGTTCATGCTGCGGCTTTGCGGTTCGTCAGCCCTCGACCAGCTCTTTGGTGTCGCGGGCGATGACCAGCTCCTCGTTGGTGGGGATGACCATGACCTTCACCTTGCTGTCGGCGGTGGAGATAATGATATCCTCGCCGCGCTTTGCGTTGCACTCCGGGCAGATCTCGATGCCGAGATAGGTCAGATATCCGCAGATGGCGGAGCGGGTGGAGGCGCTGTTCTCGCCGATACCGGCGGTGAAGATGATGCCGTCCACGCCGTTCATTGCGGCGGCGTAAGCGCCGATGGTCTTGGCCACGGAATAGTGGAAGATATCCAGCGCCAGAGCCGCGCGGTCATTGCCGCCTGCGGCGGCGGCATCCAGATCGCGGAAGTCGGACGACACGCCGGACACGCCCAGCACGCCGGATTTTTTGTTGAGGATGTTCGTAAGCTCGGTTATGTCCTTGCCGGTGTTCTGGGCGAGATACTCAAGGATGGACACGTCGATATCGCCGCAGCGGGTACCCATGGGAAGACCGGCGATGGGCGTAAAGCCCATGGAGGTATCGACGCTCCGGCCGCCCTCGATGGCGCAGATGGAGCTGCCGTTTCCCATGTGGCAGGAGATGAGCTTGAGCTGCTCGATGGGCTTTCCGAGAAGCTCGGCCGCGCGCTTGGAGACATAGCGGTGGCTGGTTCCGTGGAAGCCGTAGCGGCGGACCTTCAGGTCGGAATAATACTCGTAGGGGATGGCGTACATAAACGCCTTGCCGGGCATGGTCTGGTGGAACGCGGTGTCGAACACGGCCACCTGCGGCACGTCGCCCATGACGGCCTTGCAGGCCTCGATGCCGGTGATGTTGGCGGGGTTGTGGAGCGGGGCGAGAGGGATGCACTCGGCGATGGCGGCCATGACAGCGTCGTCGATGCGCACGGACGCGGCGAATTTCTCCCCGCCGTGGACGACGCGATGGCCCACCGCGCCGATCTCGCTCATATCGTCCACCACGCCGTATTCGGCGCTGGTGAGCTTATCCAGCACGGCGGCGATGGCCTCGGTATGGGTAGGCATGGGAACGTCCGCGTCGAAGACGGGCTTGCCGTTCTGGGGCTTGTGGGACAGGTGGCCGTCCATGCCGATGCGCTCGCACAGGCCCTTGGCCAGAAGCTTTTCGCCGTCCATATCCAGAAGCTGGTACTTCAGGGAGGAGCTGCCGCAGTTGATGACAAGAATTTTCATAGTCGATTCCTTTCGTCTTGTAAAAATATGAAAAACGTGTAAAATAAATAGTAATCCCTTATATTTTACCGCAAATTCCAAAAAACGCAAGAGGAAGGTGAACGCTGTGGATGTGATCGGCGTTGTGGGCGAGTTCAACCCCTTTCATCTGGGGCATTACGACCATTTCACCCAGAGCCTTGACCAGCTCGGGCAGGAGGACGCGCCCGTCGTCTGCGTCATGAGCGGTGACTTTGTCCAGCGGGGCGGCCCGGCGGTGTTCAATAAACACGCCCGGGCGGCGGTCGCCGCCCGCTGCGGCGCGGATCTTGTGTTCGAGCTTCCGCTTCCATGGTGTTCGGCCTCGGCGGAGCGGTTCGCCATGGGCGCGGTGGGGCTTCTGGACAGCCTCGGCGTCGTGACGCACCTGTCCTTCGGAAGCGAGGTCGGCGACCTTGCGCCCCTGACCGCGCTGGCGCTGGCGGCGGCGGAGCCGGAAAACGTCGAAAAGATCAAGCGGCAGATGTCGGAGGGCATGTCTTTTGCCGCCGCGCGGGAAAAGGTCCTGAGCACGTCGCTTGGCCGGGAATCGAAGCTTCTCCAGACGCCGAATAACGTCTTGGCTGTGGAATACTTAAAGGCGCTTTTCGCGTACCATTCCGGCATGACGCCCATGACCACGGCGCGCACCGGCGCGCAGCATGACAGCGTATCCGACGACGGCGTCTGGCGCAGCGCAAGCCAGCTCCGCTCCATGATGGAGGCCGGGGAGGACATATCCGCTTTTGTGCCTCGGGAGGCGCGGGACATGCCGAGGCAGGAGATGGCCGCCGGGCGCGGCCCTGTGACGATGGCGGGCATGGAGGAGGCTATCCTGTCCCGGCTGCGTATGCTGACGGCGGAGGATTTCTGCGCCCTGCCGGACGCCACGGAGGGTCTTGGGAACCGGCTTTATAAGGCCGTGGGAAGCGAATACAGCGTCGAGGCCGTCCTGTCGGCGGTGAAGACAAAGCGCTATCCCCTGAGCCGCCTGCGGCGGATGGTGATGTACGCCGCGCTGGGCATCCGGGCGGACATGGGCGGCGCGCGCCCGCCGTATGCGCGGCTCCTGGCCTCCACGGAGCGCGGGCGGTCGCTTTTGAAGACCGTGCCGGAAGGCAATATCCCCATCATCACAAAGCCCGCCGCGGCAAAGGAGCTTCCGGACGAGGCCCGCGCCATTTTCGAGCTCAACGCCCGCGCCCGGGATCTGTATGTTCTGGGCTACGGCGTGACGGAGGAGAGAAAGGGCGGCTCCGACTGGCGGATGAGTCCCGCCGCCCTCTGATGCTTTCCCGCGGGGAAAAGCAATACTTTGATCGAAGGACAGTACGGTATGGACGAGAGGCTTTCCCAGATAGAGGAACGCTACGAGAAGCTGACGGCTTATATGAACGCGCCGGAGGCGTATGGAGATCCGCAGAAATACGCGGCTCTTGCCCGGGAGGAAAAGGAGCTTTCCGCCGTGGTGGAGGCGTGGCGGGCGGTAAAACGCCTGCGCGCCGCGGCAGACGAGGCCCGCGCCCTGCTGGACGGGGAGGACGACGCGGAGATGCGCGCCCTTGCCCGGGAGGAGCTTTCCGCGGCGGAACAGGCGCTTCCCGCGGCGGAAGAAAAATTAAAGCGGCTCCTGCTGCCGAAAGACCCGAACGACGGGCGGAACGTCATCATGGAGATACGCGCCGGCGTAGGGGGCGAGGAGTCGGCGCTTTTTGCCCACAGCCTGTATAGGATGTATTCCATGTACGCCGAGGGGCAGGGCTGGCGCGTGACCATAGCGAACCTGAACGAAACCGCCCTTGGCGGCATAAAAGAAATCAGCTTCATCATCGAGGGGGACGGCGCGTATTCAAAGCTCAAATTTGAAAGCGGCGTCCACCGCGTCCAGCGCGTGCCGGAAACAGAGACGCAGGGGCGCGTCCACACATCGACCGTCACGGTGGCCGTCCTGCCGGAGCTGGAGGAAACGGAATTTCAGCTCGACATGTCAGAGCTTCGGATAGACGTGTTCCGTTCCTCCGGCGCGGGCGGGCAGAAGGTCAACAAAACCGAGACCGCCATCCGCGTCACCCATCTCCCTACAGGCACGGTGGTGGAGTGTCAGGACGAGCGGAGCCAGTATAAAAACAAGGCTCGGGCGCTTTCTATCCTCGCGTCCCGGCTGGCGGAGGCCGAACGGCAGAAGCAGGCCGACGCCGTGGCGGACGCCCGCCGCTCTCAGGTCGGCACGGGGATGCGCAACGAGCGCATACGGACGTATAATTTCCCGCAGGGGCGGGTCACGGATCACCGCATAGGGCTGACGCTCTATCGGATAGACGGCATCATGGACGGCGATATCGGCGAGCTCGTCGATGCGCTGCGCGCCGCCGACCAGACGGAGAGACTGAAAGAACAGACATGAATACGCAGATCATAAAAGAGGATATGGACGCGGCCGCGGCGCTGATCCGGGCGGGCGGGCTCGTAGCCGTGCCGACGGAGACGGTATACGGACTGGCGGCAAACGGCCTTGACGAAAGGGCCGTCGAAAGGATATACGCCGTGAAGGGACGCCCGCCTGAAAAGCCCGTGAGCCTTATGGTGGCCTCGGCGGCGGACATGGGCCGCCTGTGCGAGGATGTCCCGCCGGCGGCTTACGCGCTGGCGGAACGATTCTGGCCGGGGCCGCTGACCATCGTTCTGAAGGCGAAGGAAACGGTGCCCGCCGTCGTCCGCGCCGGAGGCGGCACGGTGGGGCTTCGGTGCCCGGACAGCAAAAAGACCCTGACGCTTCTGGAAAAATGCGGCGTGCCGCTGGCCGCGCCGTCGGCAAACCCGTCGGGGGCGGAAAGCCCCGGAACAGCCGACGCCGTGGCGGGATACTTCGACGGCGCGATAGACGCTATCATCGACGGCGGCGCGTGCGGGCTGGGAACGGAGAGCACGGTCATAGACCTTGCGGCGCGGCCCTGGCGCGTCGTGCGGCAGGGCGCCCTTCCGGAGGCGGATATCCGTCAGGCGCTCATCGGCAGTCTCCGCATCGTCGGCGTCACCGGCGGCACGGGAACGGGGAAGACCACGGCGCTCGAGGCGCTGTCCGCCATGGGCGCGCTCGTGATCGACGCGGACGCGGTATATCACGGGCTGTGCCGCGAATGCGGGGAGATGCTTGATCGGATAGACGCCCGCTTCCCCGGAACGGTCGCAGACGGCGTTTTGCAGCGCAAGGCGCTGGGAAACATCGTCTTTTCCGATGAGGAGGCTCTTGCGGCGCTTAAGGCCATCACAGACCCTTATGTGGGGAGGGAGATCGACAGGCTGCTGTCGGATCATGCCGCCGCCGGCGGGAAATACGCGGCGGTGGACGCCATAAACCTTCTCGACACGCCGCTTTGCGAGCGGCTGACCGTTACGGTGGGGATCACCGCGCCGGAGCAGGTTCGCGTGCGGAGGCTCGTGGCGCGGGAGGGGATATCGGAGCAATACGCCCTTCTCCGCATCCGGGCGCAAAAGCCCGCGTCTTATTTTGAGCGGCACTGCGACTACATCATATCGAACGGCGGGTCCATAGAAGACTATCGCCTCCGATGCGAGGCGTTATTCAGCAAACTTTTAAAGGAGGAATAAACCATGGATGAGCTGAAAAAGGAACTTTTTTATACGCAGAAAAACGGCTATGACCTCATAGACGCAGAGGAACATCTGGCATGCGAGGACTACTGCCGGGGGTATATGCGCTATTTGAACGCCGCCCGCACGGAGCGGGAGGCCGTAGCCGAGGCGATAAAGCTGGCGGAGGCGGCGGGCTTTGAGCCCCTGTTTGGGAGCGCGGAAGCCATAAAGCCGGGCCAGAAGGTCTATTATTCCAACCGGGACAAGGCGCTCATTCTGGCCGTCGGCGGGAAAAGGCCCCTGTCGGACGGCTGCGTCATCGGCGCGGCGCATGTGGACGCGCCCCGGCTCGACCTGAAGCAGCTCCCGCTTTACGAGGACTCGGAGCTTGCCTATCTGCGCACGCACTATTACGGCGGCATCAAAAAATATCAGTGGACGGCCATCCCGATGGAGCTTCACGGCACGGTGGCGCTGAAGGACGGCTCCGTGGTGGACGTGGCGATAGGCCGGGAAAAGGACGACCCCCAGTTCGTCATCACGGATCTTCTGCCCCATCTCGCCAAGGATCAGCTTGCCAAGAAGCTCGACAGCGGCATCGAGGGGGAGAAGCTCTGTCTTCTCATAGGGAGCGTCCCTTACGCCGGGGAGGGGAGCGACCGCGTGAAGCTCGCGGTCATGAGCCTTCTCCATGACCGCTATGGCATCTCCGAGGCGGATTTTATCTCCGCGGAGCTGGAGGCCGTTCCCGCCTTCGATGTGCGGGAGCTGGGCGTCGATCGCAGCCTCATCGGCGGCTACGGGCAGGATGACCGGGTGTGCGCCTACGCGGAGCTGGCGGCCATACTGGAGCAGGAGGAGCCGGAGCGCACGGCGGTGTGCATCCTGGCCGACAAGGAGGAGATCGGCTCCGACGGCGTGACCGGCATGACCAGCCGCGCTTTTGAATATTTCATGGAGCGCATCATCGGCGGAGCCTGCTCGGTACAGGCGTGCCTTTCCCACAGCTTTTGCGTCTCCGCCGATGTAACGGCGGCCTTCGACCCTCTTTACGCCGAGGTGAGCGAGCGCCAGAACGCCGCAAAGATCAATTATGGCGTGGGTCTGTGCAAATACACCGGCTCCCGCGGGAAGTCCGGCGCGAGCGACGCGTCCGCGGAGCTTGTGAGCCGCATGCGCCGTATCTGCGACGACGCGGGCGTCGTCTGGCAGATGAGCGAGCTGGGGAAGGTCGATCAGGGAGGCGGCGGAACGGTCGCCATGTTCATGGCCGAGCGGGACATCGACACCATCGACGCGGGCGTGCCCGTCCTGTCCATGCACGCGCCGTTCGAGACGACGGCGAAGCTCGACTGCTATATGACGTATAAAATGATGAAGGCGGTATACGGCGGGAAATAAAGACGCGGCAAATAAAAATCACCCGAAGCGGGAAAACTGGCTTCAGGTGATTTTTATTTATGGACGAGATAAAGGAAATGGGGGCGCAGGCCCCCTCGGCGATACAGGTGCTGACCATCATCGGCCAGATCGAGGGACATCAGGTGCTCGGCGAGGAGAACAAGACCACGAAATACGAGCACGTCATGCCCCTTCTCGCGGCGGTGGAGGAATCGCCTGACGTCAAGGGGCTCCTTGTTCTCATCAACACCGTCGGCGGGGACATCGAAGCCGGGCTCGGCATCGCGGAGCTTATCGCGGGCATGAAAAAGCCCACGGCCTGCCTTGTACTGGGAGGCGGCCATTCCATAGGCGTGCCGCTGGCCGTGGCGGCCGGGCACAGCCTTATCGCGCCGTCGGCCGCCATGACGATACATCCCGTCCGCATGAACGGCATGGTCATAGGCGTGCCGCAGACCTACGAATATTTTGCCAAGACCCAGGAACGCATCGTCCGCTTTGTCACGGCAAATTCCCACATAAGCCGGGAAAAATTCCTCGACTATATGCTCCGCACCGGGGAGATAGCCAACGACGTGGGAAGCATCCTCGGCAGCGAGGAGGCGGTCAGCTCCGGCCTCATGGACGGCATCGGAACGCTCTCCGACGCGCTGGCGTGGCTCCATGGGAAGGAAAGCGCCTGATAACGGCAGGCCGGCGACGGCGGTTTGCCCCTTTTGTTACAGCCCGACAGCCTTCAGAGCCTGATCCAGATCCCCGATGATATCCGCCGGTTCCTCCAGTCCAACGCTGAAACGGATAAAGCCTTTTCGGAATTTTTCGGGATAAAGGCCGATCCGCTCGTCATAGCTTGGCTGCGGGAAAATGAGGCTTTCGTCATGCCCGAGGGAAACCGCAAAGGTCACGACCTTCAGCGCCGCGCAGAACCGCTCCACGGTCTTGTCGTCGGTATCGACGCCGAAGGAAATGACGCCGCCATAGCCATTCGTCATCTGACGCTTTGCCAGTTCATGCCCGGGATTGCTTGTAAGGCCCGGATAGGATACGAACGTGACATTTTCGCGCTGCTCCAGCCATTCCGCTATGCTTTGCGCGGATTCGTTGATCCGCTGCATACGGAGCGGGAAGGTGACGGAGCCGCGGAAGATCTGCCATGCGTTGAACGGGCTGATGACCGAGCCTACGTTGACCTGCGCCTCGTAGCGGATGCGATCCATGGTTTCCAGATCGTTGGAGAGAATCGCGCCTCCCTGCGCGTCGCCGTGGCCGTTGATAAACTTTGTCAGCGCCTCGATCACAAAATCGGCGCCAAGCGCCAGAGGCTTCTGGTTGTAAGGGGACGCGAAGGTGTTGTCAACAGATACCACCGCGCCGTTTTCGTGGGCGATTTTTACGATGGCGGCAATATCCGTCACGCCGTTTGTGGGGTTGTCCGGCGTCTCGATATGGACGAGCCGCGTGCCGGGCGTGACGGCTTTTTTCACCGCGTCCAGATCGGTCATATCCACCATGACGGTCTCCACGCCGAATTTTCGGTTGAACAGCTCGTGGAACATCCGATAGACCGCCATGTAGCTCACCTTGGGATAGATCACCCTGTCCCCGGTCTTGAGAAGCGTCCAGAACAGAGCGTGGAGCGCGGCCACGCCGCTGGCCAGAACGATAGCGTCGTCCGCCTCGTGCAG
>CAZEXC010000060.1:0-10178 GCA_964516625.1 uncultured Oscillospiraceae bacterium
TTTTTGATTTTCTTTTTTTCGCGGGATATGCCGATCCGGCGCGTGACGAGCTGACCCGACGCGGCTCATATCCCCGTCCGGGCGCGTCACATATATGTGATATACGGGCATTTCATCCAGTGGGTAAAGGGCCGCTGGGCAAGCTTCGTTTTCACGACGCCGGCCTCCGTGCTCATCGCCTCGATGACGCAGCCGTCGCCGATATAAATGCCGACATGCCCCTCGCAGTAGACGATAACGCCCGGTATCTCCGGGATGGTGTCGATCGTCCCTTTCTCCGCAGCCGCCGCGAACATATCCTCCGTGGTGACGTCGGGCATGCCGTTCGTGTTGTAAACGATCTCGCCGGTTTCCGGGTCGTACCAGCCGTAGGACTTTATGAGCCCCACGCAGTCCGCCGTTCGGCGGCCCAGCCAGTTTTGCCGGATAAATTCCTCATAAGGCCCCACATCGTCCGGGTACTGCGCGAGCTTCGTCAGCAGAAGATCCTCTGAGAACACGCCGCCGAAGGTGCCCCAGACATAGCCCCACTGGTGATACCACGCCTGCTGCGCATATGTCACGAGGTCGAGATTGTTCTTCGTTTCCGGGGAAACAAAGCCGCTGTCATCTATCCCCACGCCCGTCTCCGGGCCGTACTCCATGTAAAGCTCTTCCTCCTGCGCCTGTTCCGCGTCCTCTTCGGCGGCATACGCCGTCTCGTCCCGGCCTTCCTCCTGCTGCGCCCTGTCGCACAAAAGCCAAAAAATGACCGCCAGAAGCGTCATTATGATAAGAAGCTCCGCCGTCACCGCCGCCGGCGCTCTTCGGCGCTTTTCCGTCATGTAAAATCACTCCTCCGCGCTTATGTGCTTTCTATCATAGCACAGAATCGCGGGGGAGTGTTTTAAAAACGCATTAAATCCTTTAAGAAAACATTAAATCGGAAAAAATCCCTTCGATCGGCTTTTCGCGCGGTTCACGGATCTCGCCCCTCCAGCCTGTAAAGGACGGCGCTTGTGAGCGCCTCCACGCATTCGACCTCGCTCCACTTTTCCGTGTCCAGGATCAGGTCGGGGTTTTCCGGCGGCTCATAGGGCGAGGTGAGTCCCGTAAAGTTGGGGATGTTCCCCTCAAGCGCCTTTTTATAGAGGCTTTTCGGGTCGCGGCGTATGCAGGTTTCCACATCGGCCTTTACATAGACCTCCATGAAATCGTCCCCTACGATGCGGCGGGCCTGACGGCGGCTGGCCGCGAACGGGCTTATGAGCGTCACGATGGCCACGACGCCCGCGTCCCGGAACAGGTTGGCCGTTTCCCCCACCCGGCGGATATTTTCCGTCCGCTCCGCGTCGGTAAAGCCCAGATCGGAGCACAGGCCCCGGCGCAGCTTGTCCCCGTCCAGAATATAGGAGAGCCTGCCGTTTTCCAGCAGGCGGCGCTCCACCTCCTGAGCTATGGTGGTCTTGCCGGAGCCGGAAAGGCCGGTCATCCACACCACGAGACCCTTGCGTCCCGTCATTCGCAGCCGTTCCTCCCCTGTCATGTCGCCGGAGGACCAGCGGATGTTGCGGGTGTTGTAGTCGTACTCATCCAGCGCCTCGGTGATGATGCCGCCGCCGGCGATCTCGTAGCCGTCCACGATGACGAAGCGGCTGGTGGCGTCTATCGTCCCGGCCACGTCGAAGGCCACGGGACGTTCAAGCTTCAAAACGCACTCGCAGACCTCGTTTCTCTCGCAGTACTGCCGCTGCCCGGCGGAAAGGGTGGCGGCGTTTACGATGCGCTCTATGCTCTCCAGCGCCATTTCCACCTTGGCGGTGCCGCACTTGAAATGGTATTTCCGCTTGCGGTCAAACGGCTCCTTCCCGAGCCAGAACACGTTTGCCTTCAGCCGCACGCCCACCTGAGGGGCGGCCTCATCCCGGCGGCAGGCGATCTCCCCGCGGCGGACAAATATCTCCTCCGCCATGGTAAAGCCCGCCGCGTCCCCGGCCTCGAACCGTTCCGGCGGCGGCGCGTTGAAGGTCTCCAGAGACTTGACGGCGGTGCGCTTGCCGGAGGGGTAGAACACGATCTCGTCCCCGGCCTTCACGCTTCCGGCTTCTACCGTCCCGGCGATGATGCGGCGGCGGTCGTTGTTCTGGGTGAACTTATACACCCCCTGCACCGGCATACGGAAGCTCATGCGCTCCGGGCTCGGCACGGGGATGAAGGCGTCCATCTGTTCGAGCATGGTGGGGCCTTCGTACCACGGCATACGTTCGGAGCGTATGGCTATGTTGTCCCCCTCCATGCCGCTGACCGGGATATAGGACACGGGGCGGATATCCACCTTTTCGAGGAATTTCGCAAATTCCGCGCAAATGTCCTCGAATACGGCCCGGCTGTACCCCACGAGATCCATCTTGTTGACGAGGACGGACACCTGCCGGATGCCCAGCATGGACAGGAAGTAGCCGTGGCGGCGGGTGTTTTCCTCCACGCCCCGGGCCGCGTCGATGACCATAAGGGCAGCCTCGGCCCGGGAAGCGCCCGTTACCATGTTTTTCAGAAACTCGATGTGGCCGGGCGCGTCGATGATGATGTACCGGCGGTTGTCCGAGTGGAAAAAGCACCGCGCGGTGTCGATGGTGATGCCCTGAGCCTGCTCGTTTTTCAGCGCGTCCAGCAGAAAAGCGTACTCAAAGGGCTTGGAGTTGCGGCGGCAGTTTTCCCGCACGGCCTCCAGCTTCCCTTCGGGCAGACCGTTTGCGTCCGCCAGAAGCCGCCCTATGACGGTGGATTTCCCGTGATCCACATGACCTACGGTGACGATGTTCAAGACCTGTTCCTCGTCCATGACCTTCACCTCACATATACCCGTCGCGCCGGAGCGTTTCCAGTCCGCCGCCGTCCTCCGCGTCCTGCGCCCGGCCGGAGCGCTCCGCAATGCCGGAAAGCGCCCCCGCCCGGAGCTCCTCGATGATCTCGTGCGGGTTCCGGGAATCCGACCTTATCGGCCCGGTGCAGGGCGCGCAGCCGAGGCTGCGGTAGCGCGTGCCGTCGCCCTGATTATAATACAGGCTCACGGTCGGGATGTTCTCCCGTTCTATGTATTCCCAGACGTTCAGCTCTGTCCAGTCCAGCAGCGGGTGGATACGCACATGGGTGCCGGGGGCAAAGTCCGTTTTGAACTGGTTCCAGAACTCCGGCGGCTGGTCGTCGAGATCCCAGTCGTTTTTCTGGTCGCGGGGGGAAAAATAGCGCTCCTTCGAGCGGCTGCCCTCCTCGTCGGCCCGGGCGCCGACGATGACGCCGGTGTACCGGGCGGTGTTCGTGTCCCGCTCGTACTGCCCTGTTTGCAGATTCAGCCGGTAGCGGGGCCAGGTGCCGTCCAGCGTATGGGTCAGCGCCTCGGTCTTCAGCCGCCGGCAGCATTCCACCCGGCTTACCGCCCCGTCGGGGAAGGTCATCCCGGCCTCCAGCGCCTCCCGGTTCTCGCCGTATATCATGTACAGGTTCATCTCTCTGGCCAGACGATCCCGGTACTCTATCATCTCGGGTATCTTGTAGTGGGTGTCGATGTGCACCAGCGGAAACGGCACATGGCCGAAAAACGCCTTTCGCGCCAGCCACAGAAGGACGGTGGAGTCCTTGCCGATGGACCAGAGCATGCACAGGTCGTCGAAGGCGGCGTAAGCCTCCCGCAGGATGTGGACGCTTTTCGCCTCCAGCTTATCAAGATGATCTTTCATCAGCTTTGCACCTCCGAAACCGGATCTTTTCGCATCTCATAGCCGTAATGCGTAAAATAGAAGCCCAGATGGTCGTTTATCTTCTCCCGCAGCTCCGGGCGCATGGCATCGTAGTGATTTTTCCGATAGTCCTTCTGCCGGGCGATAAATTCCCGGAAGCGGGGCAGGGCCCGCTCGAAGCCGTCGAGCCCAAGCCCGTCGTATATCCGGCGCATGTACGTCTCCGGCTCCCGGACAAAGTCCTCGTATTTGACGCTGATATAATGGCCGGGTCTGAAGTCCTTTTCCCGGGCGAACAAGTCCCGGTACATGGGCTCGAAAAGCTTTTCCACCACGACGTTTTCGATGTACTCGTTGGCGTCCACGTCCGGCATCCTTGACAGCCGCACAAGGTTTAGCTGGCTTTTGAACATGTTTACCGTGCTCATCACCGTGTCGTACGGGTCGCGGTAGATGTTCACGAATTTCGCGTCCGGGTACATCTCAAGCAGCGCGCCGAGGCGGGCGGTATTGTCCGGGCTTTTCAATACGAGCTGCCGCCCGCCGTTTGACCATGTGATTTTTTTCATGGCGTATCGGTAGGCCCGCTGGAATTCCGCCCGTTTCCGGGGCGGCAGGTCGTCCACGAAGGCGCAGGGGATGTATTTTTCCCAGACGTTCGGGAACGCCAGCAGATGATCCAGAGAATAGGGCGTGAAGTTCCCCACGGCGAAGGTCTCCTCCATGGGGAGGGTAAGGTCGTACTGGACGTTGTCCATGGGCCGGGCGCCCTTGATGCCCGCCTGCACGCCGTCCTTCACGAGCCAGCCCAGGAGCACATAGTTTGAAAACATGGCCGTGTGCATGGGCGTCGGCCAGCCGAGCTGCGGGTCGCGGCTCATAAGGTTATGCAGGAACGTCGTGCCGCTGCGCCAGTGACCGATGATGAAGATCGGGTCCTTTTCTATCCTCGTCCGGGCCACAGGCAGGGCGCACACGGCCCCCTCCAGCAGCGCAAAGGGCGCCAGCACAAGGCTCAGGAGGGTAACGAACACCGCCTCCGGCAGCCTGCGCGGCTCGATTTGGAATCCCGCGCGCCACAGAAGGCGCAGCCAGTTGTCAAAGCGCACGCCCAGAAGATAATGAGAGAGATAGAACAGGGGCTTTTTCCCCTTTTTGTCTTCTTTCATGGCATTGCAGACCCCACACTTCACCAATTTTATTTGATATTTTACACCATCAATGTGAACTCATTCAGAACTAATTGTGGATTTATTGCGAACTTCCGTTGACAACCGCCGCTGTCAGATGATAATATAACGTTAAGATTACAATTATTAAATATAATCAGGGCAAGTGATGACCGATGATAAATATTCTGGCGGTTTCGGGAAGCGGCGGGCTCCGCCGCGAGATACGCCATGCGCTCAGTGAGCACGGATACGTCGTTTCAGAGGCGGAGAACCGGCAGGACGCCCTGGAAAATATCGCCCGGGCCAGCGTGCAGCTCATCGTGGCGGATTATGACGCCGACGGCTGCGAGCTGACGGCGGATCTGCGTCAGGGCGGGGACGCCACCCCCGTCATCATCCTCCTGCCAGGCGCCGGCGTCCGCGACCGGCGGCGGGTGTTCCGCAGCGGGGCGGACGGGTATATGCCGCTCCCTCTCGACGGGGAGGAGCTTTCCATGCGCGTGGAAAATCTCCTGTGGCGCTGCAATATCGTGGCCGACGCCGTTTTGCGTATCGGCTCCTGCGAGCTCCGCTCCAGCACCTACCAGCTCGCGACTCCGGCGGGGAACATCGACCTGCGCCGGATGGAGTTTCTGCTCCTGCAAAAGCTTTTGAGCTATCCGGGCCGCATCTTCACCCGCCCGCAGCTCATGGACGAGCTCTGGGGCTATGACAGCCGCTCCGATCCGCGAACGGTGGACACCCACATAAAGCTCCTGCGGCGGAAGCTGAAAAACATCGAGGATATCCGTATCCAGACCGTCCGCGGTCTCGGCTACCGCGCCGTCATAAAGCAAAAAGCCAGACAAAACTGAAGCGGCGCATATTTTATGCCCGCTTCCTTTTGTTCCGATATTTTATGCCGGGCGTTTCCGAAAGCGCCCGGCCGCCCCGTCAGGCGCACACGCTTATGAGCCAGCAGACGAGTATAGGCAAAAACAGCGCCGGGAGGTAGTCCGCGGTCTTGATTTTCTTGATGCCCAGAAGATTCAGGGCTATCGCCAGCAGGATGAGGGAGCCGACGCAGTTCATGACCGGCAGCGCGCCGATGCTCTCGAGAAACGGCTGCAGCGTCGAGGCCAGCAGCACGAGAAACCCCTGGAACACCAGCACGCACACGGCCGCGCAGAGGACGGACGCCCCGAACGTCACCGTCAGGCAGGTGGCGGAAACGAAGTCCAGCAGGGATTTTATGAGAAGCGTCGTATGGCAGTTCAGATCCAGCGCCCCGGCGGGGTTTGCCGCGCTTTCAAAGGAGCCGAGAAACGTCATGGAGCCGATGCAGAAAAGAAGCGTCGCCGTCACGACGCCCTCGGCGGGATTTTTCCGGCCGTCCCCGCCGCCGGAGGACCGCTCCATAATGCTTTTGCCCAGCAGGTTCAGCCGGTCGTCCAGACGCAGCAGCCAACCGATAAGCAGCCCCGCCGCCATACAGCCGACGCAGACAAGCGCCTGAACGCCTGTCTCTACCTCCAGAAGTCCCGACGCCGCGGCGAAGATGGTGCAGAAGCTGATACAGACCATCATCACATCCGGCAGTCCCTCCCGGGGCGGGAGCTTCGACGCTTTCCCCGGCGCGGAGCCGGCGCGTTTGGCGCGGGCGCGCATAAGAAGTCCCAGACAGCCGCCGAGCAAGACGGTGGCGGTGTTGCAGAAAACGCCGAAATATTTCCACATATCGCTGTACCTTTCCTGTTTTTCTCTCAAAATATAGCATGGGAGATTATAGCACAGCCGCCCGCTTTTTGCACGGGAAATCGCTTTTTTCCGCCCCAAAAGCGGTCTTTTTGCTTTGTGTTTTAATTAACTTGCAGGAAAGGGTTGACAGATCCGCGCCATGTATGGTAAAGTCTGTACATCATCGTTTCAGCGAGGTAGTATCTGTGATCATTGCCGTTGAGAGCATTATCGTACTACTTAGCGTTATTATTCGACTGCGGGGTCTGGATAATAGCGCGAAAAGTCATGCTCTGAGCACGGGATGCTGAAACAGCCGATGCGTTCGGCGGGATAAATCAGTAAAAACGCCGTATGGTCTGACTTTTCGGGCCATACGGTTTTTTCATACCGTGAACAGGCCGGAACGTCCCATCGGAACAGAAAGGAATCAAAACCCATGGATCAAATCGTAATTTTTGACACCACCCTCCGCGACGGCGAGCAATCCCCCGGCTGCTCCATGAACCTCAAGGAGAAGCTGGAGGTCGCCAAGTGTCTGGAAAAGATGCGGGTCGACGTTATCGAGGCGGGCTTTGCCATCTCCTCTCCCGGGGATTTCGAGTCCGTCAGCGCCATTGCCCGGACGGTGAAGGACTGCTCCGTGGCGTCTCTGGCCCGGGCGAACGTTCAGGACATCGACACGGCATGGGACGCGGTCAAGGACGCCGCGGATCCCCGCATCCACCTGTTCATCGCCACAAGCCCCCTGCATCTGGAGTACAAGCTCAAGATGACCGAGGCAGAGGTTCTTGAAGCGGCGGCCGCCATGACCGCCCACGCGAAGAAATACTGCTCGAACATCGAGTTTTCCGCCGAGGACGCCACCCGTTCCGACTGGGATTACCTCGTAAAGATTGTAGACGCGGTCATAAGAGCCGGGGCGACGACGGTGAACATCCCCGACACGGTGGGATACACCACCCCGGCGGAGATGCAGGAGCTCATCGAGTACCTGCGCGAGCGCGTGCCCGACAGCGACAAGGCAATCTTCTCCGTCCACTGCCACAACGATCTGGGACTGGCGACCGCCAACTCTCTGGCCGGCGTTCAGGGCGGCGCGCGCCAGATCGAATGCACCATAAACGGCCTCGGCGAGCGCTCCGGCAACACCGCTCTGGAGGAGGTCGTCATGGCTATGCGTACCCGTCCGGCGGTCTATCCTTACCAGACCCGCATCGACACCACGCAGATATCCCGCGCCAGCCGCACGGTGTATAACATCATCGGCCAGCCGGCTCCGCTCAACAAGCCCATCGTCGGCCGGAACGCCTTTGCTCACGAGGCGGGCATCCACCAGCACGGCGTGCTTGCCAACAAGCAGACCTACGAGATACTCACGCCGGAATCCCTCGGCATCCAGACGAACAACATCGTCCTCGGCAAGCACTCCGGCAAGCACGCGGTGGAGGATCGGCTAAGGCAGCTCGGCTACACGCTGTCCCACGACGACCTCGTGGCCTGCTTTGAGGAGTTCAAGGCTCTCTGCGACAAGAAAAAGACCGTCACCGACGCGGATCTCGAGGCCATCGCCGAGCACCGCGCCGTCGTGGACGAGGACGAGAGCGGTCAGGGCTACAGGCTCGACTGGTTCTCCGTCCACACCTCGAACTTCACCACCGCCACATGCACGGTGAGCCTTGAGAGAAACGGCGAGAAATTCGAGGACGTCTGTCTGGGCGACGGCCCCATCGACGCGGCCTTCAACGCCGTGGATAAGATCATCCGGCCCGCCGAGCACACCTTCGATATATATAACATCCACTCCATCTCCCAGGGCAAGGACACCCTCGGCGACGTCACCGTAAAGCTCGTATCCGGCGGCAGGAACTACACCGGCAAGGGCCTTTCCACAGACATCATCGAGGCGAGCCTTATCGCCTATATCAAAGCCGTGAACAAGCTGTGCGCCGCCACGGCGAAAAAGGAGGCCTGACCCATGGGCATGACCATGACCCAGAAAATTCTCGCCGCCCACGCCCATCTCGACAGCGTGAAGGCGGGCGACCTCATCGAGGCCGATCTCGATCTCGTTTTGGGAAACGACGTTACGACCCCCGTGGCCGTCACGGTGTTTGAAAAAGCGGGCTTCGATAAAATATTCGACAGGGACAAAATCGCCATCGTCCTTGACCACTACACCCCCTGCAAGGACATAAAATCCGCCCAGCTCTGCAAGCAGGCGCGGGAATTTGCCCACCGCTTCGGCATCACCCATTTTTATGACGTGGGGCAGGTCGGCATCGAGCACGCCCTCCTGCCGGAGAAGGGCCTTGTCGCCCCCGGCGAGTGCGTCATCGGCGCGGACAGCCATACCTGCACCTACGGCGCTCTCGGCGCTTTCTCCACCGGCGTGGGCTCCACGGACATGGCTGCGGGCATGGCCGCCGGGATCAACTGGTTCAAAGTCCCCGCCGCCATCCGCGTAACGCTCACCGGTTCGCTTCCGCCGTATGTGAGCGGCAAGGACGTCATTCTCCATCTTATCGGAAGGATCGGCGTGGACGGCGCGCTATACAAGTCTCTGGAATTTACCGGCGAGGGCGTGGCCGCCCTGTCCATGGACGACCGCTTCACCATCGCCAACATGGCCATCGAGGCCGGGGCGAAAAACGGCATCTTCCCCGTGGATGACAAAACCCGCGCGTATGCGGAGGGCCGCGTGAGCCGCCCCTACGCCGTCTATGAAGCCGACCCGGACGCGGAGTATGAAAGGGAGGTCGTCATCGACCTCGGCGCGCTCCGGCCCACCGTGGCGCTTCCCCATCTGCCAAGCAACACCCGTACCATTGACGAGGTAAAGGGTCTGCCTGTCGATCAGGCCGTCATCGGCTCCTGCACGAACGGACGCATATCCGACCTGCGCGCGGCCGCGGAGATACTCAAGGGCCGCAAAGTGGCGGACGGCGTGCGCTGCATCGTCATTCCCGCCACGCAGGAGATAAGCCTCCAGTGCATCCGGGAGGGTCTTGCGGAGATATTCCTGAACGCCGGCTGCGCCCTTTCGACGCCTACTTGCGGGCCGTGCCTCGGCGGGCATATGGGCTGCATGGCCGAGGGGGAGAGAGCCGTCGCCACCACAAACCGCAATTTTGTCGGCCGCATGGGGCACACGGAAAGCGAGGTCATACTGGCCTCTCCCGCCGTGGCTGCGGCCAGCGCCGTGAAGGGCGCGCTGGCCGGCCCCGACGACCTGTAAGGAGGATATGGATATGGTAACAGGAAAGGCATTCAAATACGGCGACAACATCGACACCGACGTTATCATCCCGGCGCGGTACCTGAACGCCCCCTCCCCGGAGGAGCTGGCAAAGCACTGCATGGAGGATATCGACGCCTCCTTTGCCGCGTCCGTCGGAAAGGGCGACATCGTCGTCGGCGGCTGGAACTTCGGCTGCGGCTCCTCCCGGGAGCACGCGCCCATCGCTATACAGGCCTGCGGCGTGTCGTGCGTCATCGCGGCAAGCTTTGCCCGCATCTTCTACCGCAACGCCATCAACATCGGCTTTCCCATCCTCGAGTGCCCGGAGGCCGC
>CAZEXC010000061.1:0-10150 GCA_964516625.1 uncultured Oscillospiraceae bacterium
TAAGTCTCTGAAGCGCAGGTTATTTCCGCGTTTACTTGTCCAGCGGCTTCATCGTCGGGAAAAGGATAACGTCCCGGATGGAGCTTGCGTCGGCAAGGAGCATGACTGCCCGGTCGATGCCGATGCCCATGCCGCCGGTGGGCGGCATTCCGTACTCCAGAGCCTCGCAGTAGTCCACGTCCATATCGCCGGCCTCCGCGTCGCCCTTGGCCTTTAAGGCCATCTGGGCCTCGAAGCGCAGACGCTGATCCAGCGGGTCGTTGAGTTCGGAGAAGGCGTTTCCCATCTCGCAGGCGTTTATAAAGAGCTCAAACCGCTCGGTCATGCGGCTGTCCTCCGGGCTGCGCTTGGCAAGCGGCGAGACCTCCACGGGATACATGGTGATAAATGTCGGCTGGATGAGCTTTTCCTCGGTCTTCTGGTCAAAGCACTCATAGAGGATATTGCCCCATGTGTGATCCACGCCCTCCAGATCGACGCCTGCGGCTTTCGCCGCAGCGGCGGCCTCGTCCGCGGTGGTGATGACGTCAAAATCCACCCCCACATACTCCCGCACGGCCTCGATCATGGTCATCCGCCGCCAGCCGGGGGTCATGTCGATCTGCTGACCGCCCCAGCTCAGGGCATAGCTTCCGCGAAGCTCCATGGCAGCGGAGGACAGTATGCCCTCGGCGTACTCCATCATGGTTTCGTAGTTTGCGTAGCTTTCGTACAGCTCGATGGTGGTAAACTCCGGGTTATGCCTGGTATCCATGCCCTCGTTGCGGAAGATGCGGCCTATCTCATAGACCCGCTCCATGCCGCCGACGATGAGCCGCTTGAGGTTCAGCTCCGTGGCGATACGCATGTACATATCCAAATCCAGAATGTTGTGGTGCGTGATGAAGGGTCTGGCCGACGCGCCGCCCTGAATGGTTCCGAGGACAGGCGTCTCCACCTCCAGATAGCCCCGCTCGTCGAGATACCGGCGGACGTGGCTTATAAACCGGGTACGAAGCTCAAATACACGGCGGCTGTCCTCGTTCATGATGAGATCCAGATACCGGCGGCGATAGCGCTGCTCGGTGTCCGTCAGGCCGTGGAATTTTTCCGGCAGCGGACGAAGGCTCTTGGACAGGAGCACGATGCTTTGCACATGGACGGAGATGGCCTCCGTCCGGGTCTTGAAGACGAAGCCCTCCGCGCCGACGATGTCCCCCACGTCCCAGGTCTTCACGTCGGCCATCGTCTCCGCTCCAAGGTCGTTTATACTCACATAGAGCTGGATACGGCCCCGGTCATCCGCGAGATCCATAAATCCCGCCTTGCCCTGAACGCGCTTCGCCATAACGCGGCCTGCGACCCGGACGGTCTGATTTTCCAGCGCGTCGTAATCGTCCTTTATCTCGCGGGAATAGTGGGTGCGCTGAAATTTCGTTATCTGATAGGGGTCGCGCTGCTCGTCCTGAAGCTTAAAGAGCTTCTCGCGGCGCACGCGCATTTCGTCGGACAGGCCCTCCGGCTCGTCCCGATACCCCTCCGCATAGCGGAACATAATGATCCCCCGTTTCTGTTCAGTAGGTCACGTTCAGGATTTTGAACTGAAGCTCCCCGTCGGGCGCCTCGACGGTGACGGTCTCGCCCTCCTTGTGGCCGATAAGCCCGCGGCCAAGAGGGGAATCGTCGGAAATACGGCTCATGGCGGGGTTTGCCTCCTGACTGCCGACGATCTGGTATTCCGTCTCCTCGTTAAATTCGACGTCCAGAACCTTCACCCGGCTGCCGATGCCGATGGTCCCTGCGCGGGTCGTCTTTTCGACGATCTCCGCGTTTTCCAGAAGATTTTTGTATTCCGCGATCTTGGAATAGAGCTTGCCCTGCTCGGTCTTGGCCTCGTCGTATTCGCTGTTTTCGGAAAGGTCGCCGTAGCTGCGGGCTTCCTTTATCTGCTCGGCGACTTCCTTTTCCCGGACGGTCTGGAGATATTCGAGCTCCCTCGCTATCTCGTCGTACCGCTCACGGCTCATCTTATATTTTGCCTCAGCCATGTTATACCTCCGCCATATAAACTGATTGAATGGTAATGATTTATTATAGTTTTTCCGGTTCTGTCTGTCAAGCTTCCACTGCGCTGATCGCCGCCCGGATCTGCGGGTCGTCCGCCGCGGTGAGCCAGCCGGTATCGAATGCAAGACGCTGCTCCTCCGTCAGCTCGACCTCCACGTCCGGCGTCACGCCGCCCGCAGCGTACAGATCGTTCCGAAGCGGCGTCAGATAGGTGTATTTGGAGATGTGCACGGCGCTTCCGTCCCAGAGCGGTACGGTCACCTGACTGCGGCCCTTGCCCGTGGACGGCTCGCCCACGACGACGGCCCAGTCATATTCCTGCAGGGCGGCGGCGAAAAACTCCGCGGCGCTGTAGCTGTCGCCGTTTATGACGACCGCCATGGGCATCTCCACGCAGGCGGCGTCCGAGACCTCCACCGCTTCCCGGCCGTTTTTGTCCGCGCGGATAAAAATATCCCCTTCCGGCAGGATATAGTCCAGAAGCTCCACCAGCTCCGAGACCTGACCGCCGGGATTGGAGCGCACGTCGAAGACAAGGCTCTCCGCGCCCTCGGCGATCAGCGCTTCTATCGCCTCGATCGCCTCCTGCGCCGCGCCGTCATGGAAGTTCGATATGATGACATAGCCCACGCCGCCGTCCAAAAGCTCATAGCTTATCGGCGTCGAATATATCTCCTCGCAGGAGACGGAAAAATCCTTCCTCTCGCCGTTCGCGCGCAGCGCGGTAACGACGGCTGTCCTGCCGTAATCGGCCTGAATGAGGCTCCTGACAAAGCTGGCGTCGCCCTCCGTCACGTCCTCGCCGTCCACGGCCAGAATGATGTCCCCCGCTTCCATGCCCGCCGTTTGGGCGGGGCCGTCCTTTGTGATGGCCGTGATAAGAAATCCGCCCGTGTCCTCGTCCTTCATAATGGTCACGCCGATGCCCTGATAGCGGTTGGCGGAGTAATCCTGATAGGCCTCGTAGGTCTCCGCGTCCATGTAATAGCTCCAGCTATCGTCAAGGCTGTCCACCGCCGCGGAAAGCGCCGCGTCCGTTATCTCGTCAAGGTCGTAGTCCGCCACATAGTCGGCCCGTATCACCCGCGTCACCGCAGCGTACTTCAGCGCCGACCGCAAACCGGCCGGGCCTCCGAACGCCGCCAGCGCCAGCACGAGCGTCAGCGCGATGCCCGCCAGCGCGCCGATGGCGGCATGCTCCGCCGTTTTTCTGTTAAAGAGGGGTTTTTTCACGAGCTGTCACCTTAAAGAACCGGGTGGCCGAGGGGCCGCCCGGTTCGTCTGTATGATATGTGTGTCTCAGTAATAGGAAAAGCCTAACGGATCGATCGTCCCGCCGGAGGACGAGGAGCGCACCTCAAAGTGCAGGTGCGGGCCGGTGGAGTTGCCGGTCGAGCCGACATAGCCGATGGTCGTGCCCATGCTCACGGTCTGCCCGGCGGACACCGCGATGGAGGACATATGTCCGTACAGGGTAGTATAACCGTTCCCGTGGTTTATCATCACATAATTCCCGTAGCCGCTGCTGTACGAAGCGGTGATGACCGTGCCGCCCGCCGCGGCCCAGATAGCCGTGCCGTAGGACGCGCCGATGTCCACGCCGGCGTGGAGCTTATAGATGCCGGACACGGGGTTTGTGCGGTAGCCGTAGGGCGAGGTGATGTAGGTCGTGTAGCTCGGCCACATCATCCATGTGCCGGACGTGTCGCCGCCGGTCGTTACCGATCCGCCGCTCTCGCTGGAGTTGCTGACGCCCGCTTGCGCGGCGGCGGCAGCCGCAGCCGCTCTTGCCGCTGCCGCGGCGGCTTCCTCGGCTGCTCTGGCCTCGGCAAGCTCGGCCTCTTTCTCCACGATGAGGGCCTCTACCTCCGCCTGATTCTCCTGCTCGATCTCCAGCGCAGCGGTATATTCCTCGATGTTGTTCTGCATCTCCTCGATAAGGAGGTTCGCCGCTTCGATATCCGCCTCGAGCTGGGCTTTCTTTTCCTCCAGCTCGGTTTTGTTCGTCTCGTTTTCGGCGTAAAGGTTCTCGGCCTCGCTTTCCAGATATTCCACGTTCTCGCGGGCCGCGACATACGCCGCCTCCAGCTCCTCGTCATAGCTTATGACCTCGTTTATGAGGTCGAGCCGCGTCAGGAAATCCGAAAAGCTCGTGGCATTGAAAAGCACTTCTATGTAGCTGAGCGTCGGCTGTTCCTCCATCGCGCGCACGCGGGTGAGCCAGCGCTCTTTCTGGTATTCCTCCTCCGCGACAGCCTCGTCGAGATCCATCTGCATATTGGACACAAGGCCGTCGATGATATCTATCTGCTCCTGAATAACGTCCAGCTCCTGCTGGGCGAGGGTGTTTTTCTCGTCAAGGATCGCCTTCTTCTCCAGAGTATTCGACATTTCATAATCAAGGCTGTCGATCTCCGACTGAATGGCGTCCATCTGCGTCTGGATATCGTCCTTCTGGCTGTTGAGGTCGTCTATCTCCGCCTGGATAGAGCTGCTCGACGCCGCGTTGGCATGGGTGCTTGCCACAATCGTGACGAGCGATACGAGCATCAGTATCACAAGGACAAGACATACGACGCGCACAAAGCCTTTACTGTTTCGCATAATCAGGATCTCCTTTCTTCATACCCGAAGGTAGTTGCGGATGGTGAGCGAGCTGCCGAAGCCGCCGACGATGAGACCGACGGCGAGGTAAATGGCCATCACGCTCATACTCAGGGAGCTGAAGGGTATCACCGTTATGAGGTTCCCCATGAGTCCCTGCATGATGCGGTTTGCCACCACATCATAAATGCCCCACTCGATCAGGAACCCTATCGCGCCGCCAAGCAGGCCGAGCACCAGTCCCTCCACTACGAACGGGAATCGGATAAACCAGTTCGACGCGCCCACCATTTTCATGATGGCGATCTCCTCCCGCCGACTGTAGGTGGCGAGCTTCACTGTGTTTGCCATAATGAACACCGACACGACGATGAGCACCACGATGAGGATAAGCGACACGGCGCTCACCACGTTTCGCACGGTCACAAGGCCCTCCGCCACGTCAAGGTAGGCCTTTACGTTCGCGATCCCCGTTACCGCATAAAGCTCGTCCTGCGTCTCCTCCATAAGGGAAATATCATCGAGATAGACGATGTACCGATCCCGGAAAACGCTGGCGTCCATATCCTCAAACAGGGACTGATCCTCATATTGGGAAGTAAATTCCTCCATGGCCTCCTCGCGGGTCACGAACACGCAGGAGCTGACGTTCGATATGTATTCGATTTCCGGCTGGAGCGCCCGCGCCTGCTCGTCGGTAAGCGTTTCCTCCACATAGGCGATGACCTCGTTGTCATCCTCCAGCTCGTCGAGCATGGCCGAGATGTTCACCGCGATAAGCGAGAAGCTGCCCATGATAACAAGGCAGGCAATCACAATCGTCACCGTGGCGAAGGACATGAAGCCGTGGGTCAGGATGCTTTTCAGACCCTCGTTCAGGAGATATCCGAATTTATTCGATCTCATAGCTGTAATACCCGTCCATTCCGTCGGAGATGACTCTGCCGTCCTCTATGGCCACGACCCGCTTGGAGAAGGAGTTGACGAGCTCCTTTTCATGCGTCACCACGAGTACGGTCGTCCCCATTTCGTTTATGCGATCCATCAGCAGCATAAGCTCCAGACTGCGGGCGGGGTCAAGGTTCCCTGTCGGCTCGTCCGCTATCAGAAGCTGGGGGTTATTGACGATGGCGCGGGCCACGGCCACGCGCTGCTGCTCGCCGCCGGATATTTCCCGCGGGAAACGGCGCTCGCGCCCGGAAAGCCCCACCAGATCCAGCACATAGGGCACGCGCCGGGCGATGTCCTTTTTGGTCGCGCCGACGATATGCATGGCAAAGGCCACGTTTTCAAACACCGTCTTATCCTCTATCAGGCGGAAATCCTGAAAAATGACGCCTATCGTGCGGCGCATGGCGGGCAGACGGCTGCGGCGCATGTGCCGCAGATCGAAGCCGTTTACATGCAGCAGGCCGCTGCAAGCTTCCACCTCGCCGGTGACGAGCTTTATGACCGAGGTCTTCCCGCTGCCGGACGGGCCGACAAGGAACACGAACTCGCCGTCTTCAATGGTGAAGCTCATGTCGTCGATGGCTTTCTGATCCCCGCCGGGATAAATCATCGACACATTTTCAAATACTACCATTACAGTCTCCTTAGGGTTTTCAGTATCGGACGTTCTGCGTGTCCAGATATTTCTTGACCATCAGCGCGACCTTAAAGACGATGGCGTGGTCAAATTCCCGCAGATCCAGCCCTGTGAGCTTCTTGATTTTCTCGAGCCGGTATACAAGGGTGTTCCGATGGACAAACAGCTTACGGGAGGTTTCCGATACGTTCAGGTTGTTTTCAAAGAATTTGTTGATTGTATACAGCATCTCCTGATCCAGCGATTCGATGGGGTTCTTGCGGAACACCTCCGCCAGAAACATCTCGCACAGGGTGGTGGGGAGCTGATAGATGATGCGTCCGATGCCAAGGCTTTCATAGCTTATCACGGTCTTTTCCGTGTCAAAGACCTTGCCTATCTCGATGGCTGTCTGGGCTTCCTTATAGCGGTCGGCAAGCTCGCGCAGGTGCATGACGGGCGAGCCTATGCCCACCACGCAGCGCACGCCTATATCCTGCTCCAGGCTCCGCTGCATCTGCTCCGCCGTGCGCTCGAGCTCCTCGCCGTCAAAGTCCGCGGGCAGCTCGCGGATGACGACTACGTCCGTCTCGCTCATGGACAGCACAAAATCCTTGTCCCGCGCGGGAAAGAGCTTTTGCAGATATTCAAGGACCGCGACCTCCGCGTCCACGTCCTGCCGGACAATAAAAACGCCCCGGGGCGTCTCGGCGCTGAAGTGGAGCTCCTTGGCGCGGACATATACGTCGCCGGGCAGTATGTTATCGGAAATGATATTTTTGACAAAGGTGGCCGTGTCGTGCTTGTCGTCATAGCCGGACTTGGCCTCGTTCAGCGCTACGGCGGCAAGGATACACACGCTTCGGGAAAGCTCGTCCGTCCCGTCCACAAAGACGATGTACGACCCCCGTCCCCCGGCTCCCAGGGCACGGCAGGTTCGGCTCCCGGCCTGAAAGATCTCGTTTCCCGCTTCGGGCGTGACCGCGCGTATCTCCTCGATGACATAGCCCATCATGGCCAGATCGCTGGAGGCAATGACTGTCCCCTGATCGTCCGTCACTCCGAAGCAGCGCGTGGTGGCGTCCTTCATCTGAAGGATAACGCTCTGGAATATACGGCTTGACATACTCACACACTCCCACATACATATAGAAGTATTCTAGTACATTTCTTGTCATTTTTCAATAGAAATTGCACAAAAATTTGTAAACTTTTTCATTAGTTTGTCATTATTCCTCTGCAAACTGCACAAAACCGAGCCGTTTACTTAAACATTTTTATGGAACGCCGTCTGCGCTTCCGCCTCTGTCATGCGGCGTCCCCGGCCCTCGGCCAGCCCCTCGTCCAGCGCGAGCGCGCCGATGGACAACCGGCGCATGGACACGACCTGCCGCCCGCAGAACGCCATGAGGTTCTTCACCTCGTGGTACTTCCCCTCCGTCACGGTAACGTGTCCAAGGCATGGGTCGCGGCTGTCGATTTCCAGCGCCGCGGGACGGTAGCTGACGCCGGAAGCGAGCGTGACGCCCCGCGCCAGCGCCTCGATATTCTCCTTTGTGAGCGCGCCGTCCAGACGCACCTCGTATGTCTTCGGCGTCTCCGAGCGCGGCGCGGTGACCCGGTGGGCGTAGGCTCCGTCGTCCGTCAGGATGAGAAGGCCCGTCACGTCCGCGTCGAGCCGGCCGGCGCAGAAAAGCCCGCGCTTTTGGAGCTCCGGCGGCAAAAGGCTCGTCACGGCGGGGTATTTTTCATCCTTCGCCCCGCTGATATAGCCCGCGGGCTTGTTCAGCATGTAATATACAAACTCCGCCGTGTCCACCGTCTCGCCTCCGGCGCATACCGCCGCGTCCCGCGGCACCTTTGCCTCCGGGCGGCGGATCACGTCCCCGTCCACGGTGACGTTCCCCGACAGGATAGCCGAGCGCGCCTGTGAACGGGAGTACCGCCCCGACGCGCACAGGAGCTTATCAAGTCTTTCCGTTTTCATACATACCTCACCTCGAACGCGAATAAATTATACCATGAAAAAACGCAGGACGACACCAAAGAAAACCACCTTCCTGCTGACGCTGGGCGGCTTTGCCCTGCTGGCGGCGCTTCTCGTCATCGGCAGCGCCGCCGGAGGCGTGCGGGCGCTGTCCACGACGGAAACGGCGGCCTCCCCCGAGGCGCGGGTGGAATTTCTCCGCTCGTGCGGCTGGGAGGTGGACGCGGCCTCCGAGCAGGCGCAGGAGATACACATACCCGAAACCTTCAGCGCCGTTTACGAAAGCTATAACGAGCTGCAAAAGCAGCAGGGCTACGATCTGGAGCCATACAAAAACAGGGACTGCACGATGTACACCTACACGGTAACGAATTACCCCGACCAGACGCAGACCGTGCTGGCAGATTTGTATGTGTATAAAAACCGCGTCATCGGCGGCGACGTGCATTCCACGAATCTCAGCGGCTTTATGATCGGTCTGAAGTAAAAAATCTCCAGCGGGCGACCGCTGGAGATTTTTATAATGCCGGTAAACGAATCACTCGTTGATGCCGATGACAACGCCCGAGCCGACGGTACGGCCGCCCTCGCGGATAGCGAAGCGGAGGCCTTCCTCGATGGCGATCGGGGTGATGAGCTCCACGTCCATGTCCACGTTATCGCCGGGCATGCACATCTCGACGCCCTCAGGCAGGGAGATGACGCCGGTCACGTCGGTGGTACGGAAATAGAACTGCGGACGGTAGTTGTTGAAGAACGGGGTGTGACGGCCGCCCTCATCCTTGGACAGGACATAGACCTGACCCTTGAACTTGGTGTGGGGGTGGATGCTCTTGGGAGCGGCAAGAACCTGACCGCGGACAACGGCCTTCTTGTCAATGCCGCGGAGCAGGCAGCCCACATTGTCGCCGGCCTCGGCATACTCGAGGGTCTTGTGGAACATCTCGGTGCCGGTGACGACAGACTCCTGCGTCTCGCGGATGCCGACGATCTCGACCTTGTCGCCGACCTTGACCTGACCACGTTCCACACGGCCGGTAACGACGGTGCCGCGGCCGGAGATGGTGAACACGTCCTCGATAGGCATAAGGAAAGGCTTGTCAGCCGCGCGCTCAGGCGTCTTGATCCAGGTGTCGACCGCGTTCATAAGCTCCCAAATGCACTCATATTCGGGCGCGTGGGGATCGGTGGACTCGGAGATCAGGGCGTTCAGGGCGGAGCCGTGGATGATGGGGGTCTCGTCGCCGGGGAAGCCGTACTCGTCGAGCAGCTCGCGCACTTCCATCTCGACAAGCTCGAGCAGCTCGGGGTCGTCGACCTGATCGCACTTGTTGAGGAACACGAGGACATACGGCACGTTCACCTGACGGGCAAGCAGCAGGTGCTCGCGGGTCTGGGCCATAGGGCCGTCGGAGGCGGCGATAACAAGGATAGCGCCGTCCATCTGCGCCGCGCCGGTGATCATGTTCTTGATATAGTCGGCGTGTCCCGGGCAGTCGACGTGCGCGTAGTGCCGGGCGTCCGTCTCGTACTCGACGTGGGCGGTGTTGATGGTGATGCCGCGCTCGCGCTCCTCGGGGGCCTTGTCGATGCTGGAATAGTCCTCGTACTGGGCCTGGCCCTTCAGGGAGAGGTACTTGGTGATGGCAGCGGTCAGGGTAGTCTTGCCATGGTCGATGTGACCGATGGTCCCGATGTTCACATGGGGCTTCGTGCGCTCAAATTTCTGCTTAGCCATTTCTTAAGTTTCCTCCTTAATCTACAGTCGGTTGGGTCGGTTGGCAGGGTACCCGCCGCGCTTACGCCGGTATTGTACCCTATCGCGCCGGAAAAAGCAACCCTTATTTTCCACAAAGCGGGAGATTCCGCCTCGCCCTCGGCCGGCTCTCAGCCCTCGGCGCGCCCGCGCGCGGCGATGATCTTCTCCGCGATATTCTTCGGGATCT
>CAZEXC010000062.1:0-9763 GCA_964516625.1 uncultured Oscillospiraceae bacterium
GCTGCCGGACTTTTCTCCCGGCGTCCTTATCGTTGCCGCTGTCGATCAGGCAAACGTCCTGCTCGTTCAGCTTTACCAGCCCGATCTTGGCCGGACTTTGGATGTAATAGCTCCGCTCCGAAACCTGAATCAGTTCATACATGATAAGCCTTCCCTTTTTAGAGGTATTGTGATGACATACGAAAATATCGTACCCGCCGTATTTTTGACCCGGCCCAACCGATTTGTGGCTCAGGTGTCCTTAAACGGCGCGGAAACCGCCGTTCATGTGAAAAACACCGGCCGATGCCGGGAGCTGCTCGTTCCCGGCGCTGTGGTCTATTTAGAGGACTTTTCCGCCCGCATGGGCAAGCGGAAGCTTTCCTATGACCTGATCGCCGTGGAAAAAGGAGCCCTTCTCATAAACATGGACGCACAGGCGCCCAATAAAGCGGCCGAAGAGGCTCTGAGGAGCGGCGTCATCCGTCTGCCGGGCATGGGCCGTCTGGAAATGATACGCCCGGAAACGGTATATGGCAGCTCCCGCTTTGATTTTTTTGTGCGGGACGCGGACGGTCAGGAGGGCTTTGCGGAGGTAAAGGGCGTGACGCTGGAGGACGGCGGTATCGCCTCTTTTCCCGATGCGCCCACAGAACGGGGCGTGAAGCACCTGCACGAGCTTGTTCGCGCGGCGGAAGCCGGCTGCGCGGCCTACGCCCTGTTCATCATCCAGATGAGCGGCATCCGCTGCTTCACCCCCAATGACGAACGCCACGCCGCTTTCGGCGACGCTCTGCGTTATGCGGCGGCTCACGGCGTACATATTCTGGCTTATGGGTGCTCCGTGACGCCTAGCTCCCTGTCGGTGACGGCTCCTGTCCCTATAAGGCTGTGAAGCTTGACGGCATTGCCGCCGCCCGTATGACGGGACAAGCGCGGAGCTTTTATCGCTGCGCGTCCATATTGGCGTTGAACAGCTCCAGCGACACCTCGGCCATAAGCCGCTCGTAGGCGGGCACGTCCGTGTCGTTTCCCATGAAGCTGACGATAAACGGCCTGTCCGCCAAAACGATGCCGACATCGTGGGTCGTGCGCGTTTCCTCGCCTGTCTTATGAGCAATAGGACGGGCGTTTTCAAGAGCGTGGATATAAAACGGTATCTTCCCGTTCAGGCGCTGGTTCTTCAGAATATCCAGCATTTCCCGGGACGCTTTTTTTGAAACGACCTCGCCGTTCCAGAGCATTTCGAGCCATCGGGCCGTGTCCCCGGCGGTGGATACGTTCTGGATGCCGCGGCTCTCGGCCTCCGCGTCCCATAGACGGCGGTTCACGGCGCTTCCGTTCAGCCCCATGGCGCGGATGGTGCGGTTGATGCTCTCCAGTCCCATGATTTTAATGAGGAAATTCGTCGCGCTGTTGTCGCTTACGATGATCATGAGCACGCACAGGTCGTGAACCGTCAGCGTGAAGTTATCGTGCAGATACGTTATCGCGCCGCAGCTCGGGTAACACTCCCGGCGCGGGATGGTCACAAACTCGTCCGGGTCGAGCGTGCCTTCCTCGAAGCGGCGGAACGCCTCTGTCAGGACATACAGCTTCATGACGCTGGCCGGACGCAGACCCAGAGCCGGATTATATTCCATGGTCTCGCCGGTGACGAGATTTTTGTAGCAAAAGCCGATGCTCCCCTCCATGGCGGCAAGACGGCTCAGAATACGCTCCTTCAGATTTTCCATGTCCGTTATTCCTCCAGCGCGTCCGTTCCCGCGTAGTGACAGGCGACCTTCCGGCCGTTTATCTCGCGCAGGACGGGTTCTTCGGTTCGGCAAAGCTCCGTGGCGTAAGGGCAGCGGGTATTGAAGCGGCACCCGTCCGGCGGGTCGATAGGACTCGGCGGCTCCCCCTGCAGGAGGCGCTTTTCCTCGCCCCGGAGCGCAGGGTCGGGGCGCGGTATCGCGCTGATCAAAAAGCGGGTATAGGGGTGCATAGGGGCTTTGTAGATCTCCTCGCACGTCCCGAGCTCGCATACCTTTCCCAAAAACATGACGCACACGCGGTCGGAGATGAACCGCACAACGGAAAGATCGTGGCTTATAAAAAGATAGGTCAGATCGAAGTTTCGCTGCAGGTCCTTCAAAAGATTCAGAACCTGACTCTGGACGGACACGTCCAGAGCGGAGACCGGCTCGTCGCATATGACGAGGGCGGGGTTGAGCGCAATGGCGCGGGCGATGCCGATGCGCTGGCGCTGGCCGCCGGAGAATTGATGGGGATAGCGGTACAGGAACTCCGCCGGGACGCCTACGGCCTGCATGAGCCCGAGCACTCTCCGCGTGACGCTGTCCCTGTCGGGACAGACATGGAAGGTCTTCAGCGGCTCGGCGATGATGTCCCGAACGGTCATGCGCGGGTCAAGGGAGGCGTACGGATCCTGAAACACAAGCTGCATCTGCCGCCGGTACGGGGCAAATTCCTTCGGCTTCATGGCAGATATCTCCATACCGCGGAAAAAGACCTTTCCCGCGGTGGGCTTATGAAGCTGGATGAGCGTGCGGCCAAGGGTGGATTTCCCGCAGCCGGACTCGCCCACAAGGGCCAGCGACTCCCCCTCATAGATCTCAAGGTCGATGCCGGAAACGGCGTGGACGGTTTTTTTCCCCTTCGCGGGAAATTCCTTCACAAGCCCTTCGCAGCGCATGAGGACGTTTTTTCCCTCCATCAGCCCTCGCCCCCTTCCTCAAGCAGGAAGCAGCGGGCGCTGTGGCCGCCCTCCATGCCGAAAAGCTCCGGCTCCTCACGCCGGCAGCGCTCCGCCGCCCGGCCGCAGCGGGTGCAGAAAGCGCAGCCCTCGGGCAGGTGCATGAGGTTCGGCACGATGCCCGGGATGGTGGAAAGACGCTCCCGCTCCTCATCGATCCTTATGATAGATCCGAGAAGCCCCTGAGTATAGGGATGCCGCGGGTTTTCAAACAGCGTGAAAACATCCGCCTGCTCGACGATTCTTCCGGCGTACATAACATAAACATAGTCGCACATCTGGGCGATGACGCCCAGATTGTGGGAAATCATAACGACGCTCATGCCCGTATCGGCGCTGAGCTTTTTCATAAGCTGCAAGATCTGCGCCTCAATGGTCACGTCCAGCGCCGTCGTGGGCTCGTCGGCAATCAGGAGCTTTGGCCGGCATACCATCGCCATGGCGATCATGACCCGCTGACGCAGGCCGCCGGACAGCTCGTGCGGATAACACTCATAGCGCTTTTCCGGCTCGCTGATGCCCACCTGACGAAAGGCCTCGTACACATGCTCCTTCGCTTCCCTGCGGGAGCAGCGCCGGTGCAGCGTAATGGCCTCGCGCACCTGCTTTCCCACTTTCACCACGGGATTCAGGCTCGTCATGGGCTCCTGAAATATCATGCTGATGTCCCGGCCCCGTATTTTCTTCATCTCCCGCTCCGGGAGCTTTGCAAGATCCGTTCCCTCCAGCAGTATCTCCCCGCCGACTATCCTGCCGGGGTATTTTACAAGCCCCATGACGGACTTGGCGGTCATGCTTTTGCCGCAGCCGGATTCGCCGACGATACCGACGATTTTCCCCTTTGGGACGGTGAGGCTCACCCCGTCCACCGCGCGCACCTCGCCCTTTCCCGTGAAGAAGCAGGTGTGCAGATCGTTTACTTGCAGCGTTACGTCTTCCATCCGCTTACCTCCTCACATGGTTTTCAGGTGCGGGTCAAGCACGTCGCGCAGACCGTCGCCGAGGAAATTGAAGGCCAGCACGACCAGCATGATAGCGGCGCTGGGTACAAGCGCCAGCCACGGCTGGGTATAGAGATAGGTGCGTCCGAGATTGACCATGAGCCCCCAGGAGCAGTTCGGAAGCTGCACGCCGATGCCGAGGAAGGACAGGGAGCTTTCCGACAGGATGGCGGAGGGAACATTCAGCGTGAACAGCACAATCAGCGACGGCATACAGTTCGGCAGCACATGGCGGAAGATGGTCACAAAGCTCTTTACGCCGATGCTCCGCGCCGCCTCTATATATTCGCTCTCCCGCAGGGAAAGCGTTTCCGAGCGCACCACGCGCGCCACGCTCGCCCAGTTTGTTATCGCCAGAGCGATGAATATGCTCACGACGCCGTCGCCCAGCGTGTACATGACGACCATCGCCAGCAGCAGCGACGGAAAGGCCAGCATGATATCCGCAGCGCGCATGATGACCGCGTCAATCAAGCCGCCGAAATACCCGGCTATCATCCCGAGGATCGCGCCCACGAGCATGGAAACCACCGTCGGGATAACGCCGACGGCCAGAGAGACCCGCGCGCCGTAGAGAAGGCGGGTGAAAACATCGCGTCCCAGCTCGTCCGTGCCGAGCAGGTGTCCGGCGGAGGGCGCGGCCAGCCGCGCGAGCAGATCCTGCTCGTCGAAGGCGTAAGGCGTCAGCATCGGGGCGAATATCGCCGCCAGAACGAATATCAGTATCACCACGGCGGAAGCCGCCGCGAGCTTGTTGTTTTTCACCATCCGGGCAAGCTTTTCCCTTGTGCCGTCCTTCTCCCCTATCTGGGCGGCAAGCTCTTCCCCGCCGCTTTCGGGGCGGACGCCGGCCATTTCATCCGCAAGGCCTTGCAGCTTTTTTCTCGCCAGCAAAAGCGCTCACCCCTTTCTGATCCTCGGGTCGAGGACGGTATACAGGCAGTCGGCGACAAGGTTGCCGACGATGACGATGACGGTCGTGAACAGAACCGTCCCCTGCAAAAGCGGGATATCCCGCCCGTTGATGGCCGTCACCGCAAGACGGCCTATGCCGTTTATGGAAAATACCGTCTCGCTTATCACCGCGCCGGACAGCAGACTGGAAATCTGGAGCGCCATCATGGTGATAACGGGCAAAAGCGCGTTTTTCAGCGCGTGGCGGACGATGACGCCGCCCCGGCCCCGGCCCTTTGCTTTGGCCGTGTCAATGTAGTCCTCCTGCAGGACCTCAAGCAGCGTCGAGCGCGTAAGCCGCGCGATAGACCCCGCGCTGTTCCATCCGAGCGCAATAGCCGGCAGGACGAAGCCCTTCCAGCTTTCCACGCCGGAGATAGGGAACCACCCCCATTTATACGCCATAAAATACTGGAGCACCATGGCCACCATGAACACGGGGACGGATATGCCGAAAAGGGAAAGCCCCATGAACATCCGATCGAGAAATCCATCCTTTCGGATCGCCGCGATAACGCCGCATACGATGCCCAGCGCCCATGCAAAGACCGCCGCCATGACCGCCAGCTTCACCGTATTGGGGAACGCCGCGCCGATAAGCTCGGTCACAGGCCGGTTCATGGTATAGCTGGTGCCGAAATCGCCCTTCAGGATACCGGTCATGTATTTCCAAAACTGCACATAAAAGGGCTGGTCAAGCCCCATTTCGGCGGTCAGGCGCTCTATCGTTTCCTCGCTGGCGTGTTCGCCGAGCATCGTCGTGATAGCGTCGCCGGGGACGATACGCAGCAGGACAAAAATGGCGAACGCGACCAGGAACAGGACGAGTACCGTCTGCAAAACGCGCTTTCCGATGCTTGCCGCCATGAGCTCCTTCCTTTCTATCCTTTTCCTGTATGTGATGGAGACGTTTTTGAAAAAGGCGTCCGTATCCGGCCGAAAGCCTTTTTCAAAAAAGCCCCGAACGGACCCTGCTTTCCGCGGGGCCCGTTCTGATCTGCTTTTTTCCGATACTCAACCCAGAGTCACGTCGGCGATATAGTAGTCGCCGTAGCCGGCCCAGTGGGGCGTGAAGCTTTCCACGTTGTCGCTGACGGCAAACAGGTGCGTCGTCTCGTACAGGGGCACGAGCGCGGCGTCCTCGTGGACAATGATCTCCTCCAGCGTCTGGTACTCGGCGTAGCGCTCGTCGTCGTCAATGATGGAGGAGGCGGCGGAAACGCGGGCCATGACATCCGTGTCCGCATAGTTCAGGGAGCGGAGCGTCGTATTCGACTCGTTGCCGAAAAACGTCACCATGATATTCGCGGGGTCGTTATAGTCCATGGTCCAGGTGGAAATGAAGGAGCACATCTCGCCGGATTTGCGCGTGGCCAGCCAGCTTGATTCGTCATAGGTCTTGATCTCGACGTTTATGCCGATCTCCTCCAGCTCCTGCTCCACGATCTGGTAGACGAGCTGGACGTTGGTGCTCGCGGAGGCGTCGTACGCCATCTCGATGCTGATCTGGCCGTCCTCATAACCGGCCTCCTCCAGAAGCGCCCTGGCCGCGTCGGGATCGTAGACGATTTCGGTGCCGTTGTCATTGTGGCCCACAACGCCGGTGGGAATGATGCCGTTTTCCACATGGCCCAGCCCGTTGAAGACCGTATCAATGATAGTCTGGCGGTCTATCGCCATCTGGATGGCCTTGCGGACGTTCACGTCGGACAGATATTCGTCGTTGGCGTTGAGCACCATCATGGTCAGAGCGGCGCGGTCGCGATAGACGATATTGTCGGCATATTCGGTCAGATAGGTAGCGGCAACGATGCTGGAGTCTATGTAGTCCAGGTCGATGATGTCAAGCTCGCCGTTCTGATACATCAGGTTCTGCGTGGAGTTGTCGGGGATGATATAGATGATGCACGTCTCGATGCCGGGAAGCTCGCCCCAGTAGTTTTCGTTGCGTACAAGGGTGATGTGGTCGTTGTTGACCCATTCCGTCACGATATAGGGGCCGCAGCCTATCGTCTCGCTCACATCGATGCCGAAGTTGGAGGCGGCCTCGGTGGTGGTCTTGTCAAGTATGCCCATCTGGGCGGAGGTCAGCTCCGCGATAAAGCCGGCGTTGGCGGCTTCCAGCGTGATGGTAACGGTGTAGTCGTCCTCGATGGTCAGACCCTCGACAGAATCGGCCTCGCCGTCCATGTATGCCTGCGCGCCGAGAACCTCCCCGGGGATATCGGCGTTGACGGAGTCGGGCGCGAGCAGGTGCTCAAAGGTGAACACCACGTCCTCAGCGGTCAGGGGCTCGCCATTGGAAAATTCCACGCCCTCCACCAGATGGAGCGTATAGGTCAGGCCGTCCTCGGAAACCGTATAGCTTTCGCACAGGGAGTTGACGATCTCGTTGGAGCCGTCCTCAAACACCTCGACGTCGAACAGACGGTCATTGATGTTCATGGGGATGAAATAGTCCTTGGTGGTGTCTTTGCAGTCCATGGTGGAAATATCCGCGTTCAGAACCGCGCGCAGGGTCGTTCCGCCGTCGGCCGCAGTCTGTTCGGTCTCGTTCTCGGTCTCGGTACCCTCCGCCGTATCAGACGTCTCCTCCGCGTCCGACGCATCCTGAGAGCCGGTGTCCGCGCTGCTGCACGCGGCAAAACACATGACCATCAGGAAGCAGGCAAGAAGCATTGCAATGATCCTCTTCATCTGCTTTCCTCCTAAAAATAAAATCGACTGTTGACGGTCTCCCGCAAAGCCAGAAAGCCGGAAAGCCGCCGGAAACGACCGCTTTTCCCTTTTATGCTTTCAGTAACCTATTTTAGAGGATATCCCAAAATCCGGACAAAATCAACTGGGAAACACAACAAAAAATGCCGCGCAGACTTCGGATATTAAACAGGATTTAACAAACGTATAAGTCCCTATTATAATAATTTAACTCAAAAAGCAGTTTTTCTTATGTTATATGCCCCGCTCCAGATATTCCGCCAGTCCCCGGTACAAAACGCCGTCGCGTCCCCGGACAGGCGAGGCCGCCGTCATGGAATTGAGGATCGCCTCCTCCGTGGCCTCGACGCAGGCGCGAAACGGCCCGTCAAGCAGCCCGTCGCGCACCGTCCGCCGCGTCAGGAACGCGCCGCCCTCGTGGGGCACGCGGTTCGCGGTGGTGAAGCCTATCATCACCTCGCCGCTCCCGTTTCCCGAATAGCCGCCCGTGCGGGCAAGACCGTGGGCGCAGCGGCGTATGATGCGCTCCATCTGCCGCGCGTCGGCGGGAAGGTCGGTGGCCACGATCATCATGACCGATCCCCGGTCGAGGACGGCGGAGGGCGCTTCCCCCCTTTCCGCTATCGTCCGGCCTATGCTCCGCCCGCAGACGGTCAGGTCGGCCGCCGCGCCGAAATTGCTCTGGACGAGAACGCCCAGCGTGTATGTCTCGCCGCCGATGTCGAACACCCGCGAGGCCGAGCCGATGCCGCCTTTCAGACCGTAGCACACCGTCCCCTTCCCCGCGCCCGTGTCGCCCTGAGAAAAGTCCGCCCCGGCGTCCGCTATAGCCGCCAGAACGTCCGCCTCCCGGACGGGGCGGGCCGTTATGTCGCTGATACAGCTATCGTTGCACTCCCCCACCACGGGATTTACCGAACGCAGGTCATAGCCGTCCGCCTTGCAGCGCCCTATCATGTACCCGGTAAGCGCGTCCGCGGCCAGACCCACGTTCATGGTCCCTGTCAGACATATGGGCGTTTCCAGCGTCCCAAGCTCCCGTATCTGCACAAGGCCGCAGGACTTTCCGAACCCGTTTTGCACAAAGCACGCCGCGGTCAGCTTGCTTAAAAACATATTGTCCGGGCACGGCATAACGACTGTCACGCCGCTTTTGATGCCGCCGCGGTCTATCGTCCTGTGTCCCACCGTGACGCCGGGCACGTCGCTTATAAGATCCCGCGCGCCGGGCTCCATGACCCCCGGCGCGATGCCGAAGTCCCGTATGGTTCTGCCTGTCATTTTCCCCGCCTCCGTCTTCGGTTTTCGTTCCCCCAGTATAAACGCGATCTTCGCCCGTGGCAAGGGCCGGGCTCTTGCTTTTGGCAAAATACGGGTCTATAATTTGACATACAGTTTGACGAAAGGAACAGGACCGTGTGAAAGTCATAGATATGCACTGCGACACCATATCGGAGCTCATGCTGGCCGAGGATCGGGGCGAAAAGCTCTCTCTGCGGGAAAACAGCCTGCATGTGGATCTTATGAAGATGAAAAAGGGCGGCTATATGCTCCAGAGCTTCGCCGTATTCACCCACCAGGAGCGGGATCGGGACATCACCGCGGCGGCGCTGCGCATGATAGACATATACCACAACGAGATCGCGGCAAACGCCGACCTGATAAGCCCGGCGCTGTCCTATGCGGATATCGCCGAAAACGCCGCCGGCGGCAAAATGAGCGCCCTTCTCACCATGGAGGAGGGCGCGCCCTGCCGGGGCGAGGTCTATCTCCTGCGGGATTTTTACCGTCTGGGCGTGCGGATGATGTCCCTTACGTGGAACTACGAAAACGAGATAGGCTACCCGAACACCGTCGCCTCCCTGCCCGGCTATGTAAAGGGGCGGAAATACGGCCTGAAGCCGGCCGGCTTTGCGATGGTGGAGGAAATGCAGCGCCTCGGCATGATCGTGGACGTGTCGCATCTGAGCGACGACGGGTTTTACGACGTGTGCTCCGTGGCGAAAAAGCCCTTTGTCGCCAGCCACTCGAACGCCCGCGCCCTCTGCGGCCACACCCGCAACCTCACCGACGACATGATACGGAAGCTGGCCGACCACGGCGGCGTGACCGGGCTGAATTTCTGCTCGATGTTCCTCACGGAGGGGAGCCATGAAAGCACCGCCGCGCGCATGGCCGAGCACATAAAGCATATCGCGGATGTCGGCGGCATCGGCTGCGTCGGCCTCGGCACGGACTATGACGGCATCGAATCCAGGCTCGAGATGGATAACTGCTCGAAGATACAGATTCTCGCCGATGAGCTGTCCCGTCAGGGCTTCTCCACCGGCGATATCGAAAAAATATTTTATCG
>CAZEXC010000063.1:0-9632 GCA_964516625.1 uncultured Oscillospiraceae bacterium
AAGGGCGGCTCCCCGTTTTATCGCATGAAGACAGGGATTTATTCTCCAAGGAGGGACAGAAGATCGCTCAGGAGCAAATAGCTCTCGCCGTCTTCCACCGTCACATGGATCAGATCATCACCGATCTCCTCATCGGCCGCTTCCTCGCCGACAGACCCGTAAATATCCAGCGGCGTTTCCAGAAGGCCGTCTTCTACAGTGTAAAACGACCCGAGGTACAGACCCTCAAAATCCGCCGCGCCGCAGCCGAGGCTTTCACCCACAACAATGATATCGTCGATATCGCCGCCTTCGGGAACGATCACGAACAGGGTCGTGTTATCCTCCGCTGCCAGCTCGATATCACCGCCGTCCCAGTCGACTGGATCGCAGGATACGACAGTGACAGTGTTTGTGAGGTTATCGAGCTTCTCGCCTACCTCGACAGCGACGGCATAAATAGCCGACGCGCCGTTTATTTCGCCGCCGTCCACAGTGAGCCCTGTGACGAAGCAGGTGTCCGTCACGTTCCACACGCCGCCGTCTTCGACAGTGACTTCCGTACCGTTCGCGCCGTAGAAGTATGGCGTGTTGACCACAACACTGATATATTTGGCGTTTTCCCAGCTTCCGCTGTTGTCGGAATTATACCAGACATTTTCTTCCAGAGGAATACTGTAATCGCCGGTGGCGGCATAATAGCCGTACAGCCCGACCTCATAGGTCTTGGCGTAATGCTGATACGCGCCGGAAGAGATAAGGCCAGTGACGGACGCGCCCTCGCCGATGGTCACATACAGGTCGGAACCTCCCTGCGTAAAGTATCCTGTGGAGTTCCAGATGTCGCCTACAATGTCCGTGTCGGTCAGATCCACCTTTGTCCACCACTGCTCAAGGGCGCTGCGGCCCTCGGTGCCGTAGGACATGACGTCGTAACCGGCGTTGCCCTGCTGGTCATAGTCGTCCACGTCGGTGGTATCCTCGAACTCAAAGCTCCAGCCGTCCGGTTCCCAGAAATATTCGCCGAAGTTGGAATACTGGAAATCAGTCAGGCCGCAGAAAGCGTCGTCGTTGTCCATGAGCTGCAAAAACACCGTTTCGCCGGTATAAGGACTCTCGCCGGTGGTAACAGAGGCGTTGTCGACGGTGATCTCCGCAAAGCCGGATTTCACGATGAAGGATGTCTCGCCGCAGGTCATGCTGGAGCCGTCCAGAAGGCTGAACGCATTGACGGTATCGTTCAGCATCATGGAGTGCATTTCCACGCCGAAACGATCGGAGACAACGCTTGAATACATCGTCTCGCCCTCCGCGACCGTCTCGCTGGAGACCTCACATACCACCTCGTCCGTTTCCTGAGCGTAATAAGTATCGATGCCCTCGCCGCTGTCCTTGACCTCCATGCGCTTTACGGTCACGATATCGCCGCCGGTATAGGATCGCATGGTAACGTGGCCGCCCATCATGATAAATCCCAGAACGCCGGTTTCAAAGGCGCTGCCGTAATATGTCTCCGTGACCTGACCGATGGCAAATGCGCCGTAGCCTTCCTCCACGGCGATGGAGCTGTTGATAACATCCATGCGCATATAGGAGCCGTCGTCCACGCTCAGACCGCCCCAACCCGCCGCGTAAATGCTGGAATCGACGATAGTTTCCGTGGACTGCGCGCCCATAAGGTTGACCGCGCGGGAGTTGCCGACAGCGTTATCGATGCCGAGGTGCCAGGGCGCGCCGATCATGCTGTTCTGGTTGGCGTTCGACAGATAGGTGTCGTAAACTTCTCCGGCGTTTGCCGAAAGGGACGAGGCCAAAATCACAACGTCCGCGCCCTCGGCAATGAACAGGGCGGGCTTTACGACGCCGCTGGTTTCGACGATGCAGTTTTCTATATACAGCATAGTTCCCGCGCCCGCAGCGGAAATGGCCGCGCCCAAGCCGGTAAAATCGTTGGTAGAACCGCCCTCGGAGTCCGTGTCAAGGACGATACTGGAATCGGCGATGGTGTATTCGGCGCCCTTCACCACAAGGCCGGAAAAGGTATCGCTGCCCGCGGTAACGGATATGCCCTCCGCGCTTTCGCTGTCATAACTGCCGCCGGTAATGACCGCCGTGGCGGAATAATCGCTTTGCAGGCCGGTTTCGTCTATGTACAGCGCTGTGCGGTAATCCGTCGCGCCGCTGTTGCTGCGTATCTCCGTTCCCAAAATGGTCTTCGGAAGCTCGTAGGACTGGGAGCTTTCGCCGCTGCCGGTGCTTGCCTCTCCGCTGCCGCCGCCGGGAGCGCCCCCGCCGGGAGCGCCGCCGCCGGAGGACAGGACGGTGTATTCCTCCGTGACCGTAACGGCGATATCGCCCGTATAAGTGCCGGGTTCAAGCGCCGTCTCTACGCCGTCCACCGTCAGGGTGACATGTTCGCCCTCCACGCCGTCTATCGTCCCGTCGTCATTCACGGTGACGGAATCAAAAGAATATTCCTCCGCGGCAATCGCGTTCACGCCCGTCAGGGACAGCGCCATTGCCGCCGTCAAAAGGACAGACAGCCATTTTTTTATTTTCATCCGTTTGTTCCTTTCTGTTTTCTCCTTACGTTTGCTCCTCATTTACAAGATCTATAGATAAAAGATCTCGCCGCGGATCTGTTTGCCCACGGATTTGCCGCACTCGCGGCCAAGGCAGACGGCCATGCCGATAGACACGCCCAGCAGCGGCGTGAAATAGTCCCGCCCGAACCGGCCGCTGGTGCAGTTGCCGGTGGCGAAAAGGCCGGGGATGGGCTTCCAGTCCTGACCGAGGACGCGCTGCTCGCCGTCTGTCCACAGGCCGCCCACCGTCACCATGAGATTCCCGATCGTGGCCTGCTTGTCTATCACCTGCACATAGAACGGCCCATGATCCAGCGGGAACAGCACCTTGGGATCGCGGCCAAACTCGCTGTCCACCCCCTCGGCGCACAGCTCGTTATATTTCGTCCAGGAGGCCAGGATATTGTCCCGCACGCGTTCGTCCAGATCGGGGATATAGCCGAGGCATTCCTCTATCGTGTCGCCGGCGTACACGAGCATATTGTACGAGCCGGTCTCCCCGCATCCGATGGCGACGGCCTCGCCCCGATTGGCGTACGCCTCGTCCATTTTGGCGCGGATGGACTCCAGCGTCCCGTCCGCCGGGTCTGTGGAGCCGTGGGACGGGGCCACATATTCCATGCGCTGCGTCAGATCGTCGTCGTAAATGCAATACATCCGATCCCTGTTCATCCACAGCATGGGGAAGCACCGATGCTCCAGCGTGCCCCAAAACTCGTTCATGAACCGCTTCCCGTCGCTGTTCAGGAATATGCCCTGAGGATGGCCCGGCGCGGCGGAAAGGCCGGGAGAGTTGTCAAGCCACGGCTGGCGGCCGTCCATCGTGGGGATGCCGCCGCGTTCATACTGGCCGCCGGCCCAGACCGCCATTGCGATGCCGCTGCCGTCCCGGTCGCCGCCCATGGGCGCCATGGAGTCCTGCTCCTGCATAAAGCCCTTCAGATCCGCCAGCAGATCGTCCGTCATCTTTTCATTGGAGCCGAAACCGCCGGTGGCGATGACGACATACTCGGCGTTTACGCGGAAATAGGTCTCCGTGTCGTTATCGAATACGACGGCTCCTTTGACGGCGCCGCTGTCGTCGGTGATGAGCTGCTCGGCGTGGCAGTTATAGATATATCGCGTTCCCTGCTCCTCGCAGTACGCGCGGTTGAGCTTGTAAACCGCGGCCTGATCCGGGTGGAGCGTGGGAGCCCAGAATTTCAGCCCGCCGATCTCCCCCAGAACATGGGGCCGCACGGTCTCGTTGTCGTGATCCCAGAATTTCACCGCCCAGGACTGCTTTTCCGCGTCGGTGCAGCGGCTTATGTGCCAGTCCAGCGCGGGGCCGCCGTTTTGGGCGAATTTCATCACGAGCTCCGGGTTTGCGTAGTTGTTGCAGTTGAGCATCCAGTTGTTGTAAAATTCCACCGGGTCTACATAGGGCGCGCCCCAGAAATCCATGCAAAATTCGGAGTTGATACAGCCCTGATCGCCGCCGCGGAGGGAAAAGCCGCTCTCGGTCTGGTTCTCGATGCAGATGACCTGATATCCCTCTTCCGTCAGCTCCAGCGTGGCCGCCGAACCGCCGTACCCGCTGCCGATGACAAGCACCTGCGTGTCATACTCCTTTGTTATCTGCGCTTCCGAAACGAGATCCGGCGCGGCTTTCCAGTCGTCTATGGAGCGGATGATATGGTTTTCGTTCACCGTCTCCTGCATGGTCATGCCGCCGGACGCGCCGCCCGGCCCGCCGGGACCGCCCGGCTCCCCGCTGGCAAACACGGAGGGGCCGAAAACGCCGACTGCCGCCGCGCCGGCCGCGCCGGCCGCTGCGCCTTTGAGAAACTGACGCCTGCTGATTGTCTTTTTTTCCATTTTTTCCTCCTGTTCCCTGCTATATTTTCCCGCTTGAAAAGCTCATGCTCCGTATGGAAAGATCCGGCCAAAGCGAAAGCCCGGCCGGATCCTTTTGCATTTACGCGGCTGCCGTCACGACGATCTCACCCTCGTACACGCCGGGTTCGACAGGCGTTTCCACGCCGTCTACGGTCATGGTCGCGCCCTCGATGGCGCTGGTCTCGTCGATGGTCAGCCCGGACAGATAGCTCGTTCCCTCCGCCGTCCAGACCGCGCCGTTTTCCAGCGTCAGATAGACGGGATTGTTTACCGTCGGGGCGGCGGTATTGATGACGCGCCCGATCCCCAGATGGCAGTCCAGAGAGGAATCCGCCTCGATAACGGTCCCGCCGGGCAGGACGCTGCCGTCCGCGTCGCAGTGGTTTGCCCAGGCGGAGGATATCACGCCGGTGATGGACGCGGCGTCAAAGGTCACGTCGATCGCCTGATACGCCTGCCACACGGCGTTGTAAATATCTCCGTCCACGCTGGTATTGCGGAACACCGCCGTGGATGTCTCCTGCGGCTCGTAATCTACCATCACGGCCACAGCGCCGGGGTTCTCCGCCACGAAGCTGTCGTATTCGTCCGCGCTGACGCCGACCTCTTCCCCGTCAAGCTCGAACACATAGTAGGTAACAGGCGGGAAGCCGTCGGAATAGGTCTTTTGCACCTGCGTACCCAGAAGACACTCCACCTGAGAGAAATCGTCCTCCGTCTCGGGAACCTGCAGCGCCTCGTAATCCAGTCCGCAGTCGTCGCTGGTCATCATCTGGAGCAGCACGCCCCCTTCGCCTGCCGTCAGCTCCGTTCCGTCTACGATAAGGTTGCAGAAGCACCCGTCGGTGTCAAGGTCGCTATAGCCCTTCATCAGGAAAAGGCAGTTTTCCGCGTACAGGGTTCCGCCGGTCATGTCCACGGTGCCTCCGGCGTTTTTATGCCACATGATGCCGATGCGGTCGGAGTAGGCGTTCACGTTTTCCAAGGTGGCGCTCGCCTCGCCCGTGGAGAGGATGATCACATAGTCCGTGCCGTAAAAGTCACTGTCATAATAATAATTGTGGAAGCCGGAGTCGCAATAGGACACATAACCGGAATTGTAATTTGCGCTGTCGCCCAGTGTAAAGCCGTATGTAACGCCGTTTACCTCTTTCGTGGCGGTGTATTCCCTGCCGTCCTCCGCTATCTCCAGAGCGCCTATGCCGGCCAGCACGTTCCGCGTCGTCAGGCATACGTTGGTGCCGGAGTCGGTGGACAGCGCCGCCCAGCTTCCCGATACAACGACGCAGTCCTCATAGGTGATGACAGACTGCCCCACCGCGTTGGTAACGCGCATGGAGCCCGCCAGCCCCAGAGCAAAGGGCGAGACCCTGCGGTACGTTTCCGCATCCTGTGCGCCGTAGACGACCGTATTGGTAACGAGGGTCGTGGAATTACCGGCAGCGGAGATGCCGTCGGCATTTCCCTGATTCCAGATCACCACGTTGTCAATCGTCAGGTCGGAGCTGCCGGAAACGGAGATCGCGGTCCCTCGTTCCGCAAGCTCGATCCGGCCGTTTTCCACCGTGATGGACGCCGTACCGTCCTCGTCGCTGACATACAGCCCCACGATCTGCTGGTTATCCGAGGAAATCGTGAAATCCGAAACGGAACCGGCCTCGGCGCTTCCTGCAAAATGTTCCTCATCCACCGTGACGGAGGAGCCGGTCACAGCCACGGCCGCGTTAGCCTCGCCGGACGCTCCAGACGCTTCGCCGGACGCAAAAGCGGAGGTCACGCAAAGAGCCGCCGTCAGCAACAGAGCCAAAAAACCGCTGCATTTTCTCATCATATCATGTCCTTTCAAAATTATATTTTATCGCATATCCGTTTTTCCGCAGAGCCGCCGCGCCTGTGCGGAAAGCCCTTGCGGATCAAGCTGTATTTATCATATCAGACGTACGTTAAACCAACATTAAGTTTTGGAGGGCAAGGGAAAATTTTTTCACAAGGGAGGCAAGGCGGCGCACGGGCGCGGCGGGCGGATCGCGCCGTCGGAGCTTTCGGCATATGAAGCGGGAACCGCAGGGTATACCCTGCGTATTGCCGGAGAAGCTGAGCGCCGGCATACCTGCCCATGCAAAAGCCTCCCCCTGTGCCGGGGGAGGCATTCCTGTATTATTTTCTCACCGAAGGAAGCCCTCGAGTATTTTTTCCTCCGCTTCCTCCTCCGTCAGGCCAAGGGTCAGGAGCTTTAATATCTGGTCGCCGGCGATGCGGCCGATGGCGGCCTCGTGTATAAGGCTCGCGTCCACGTCGTTGCAGGCGATTTCCGGTATGGAGCGGGCGCGGGCGCTTCCCATGATGATCGCGTCGCAGGATACATGGCCAAAGCACCGGGCGTTTCCCTGCACGCGGGGATAAAAGGTCTGGCTCGATCCGTCCGCCGCCACGGAGCGGCTGATCACGCGGGCGCGGGAGTCCTCGCCGTTTAGGAAAATATCCATCTCGGACACGGCGGTCTGTTCTGCGTGGGTATAGAGCTTTTCCTGTATGATGAGCTCCGATCCGGCGGCGGCCTCGACCCTCGTGTAGCGCTTCGTGTCGTCCACGCCCTTGATTTGGGAGGTGTCCAGCGTGATGGACGCGCCCTCGCCCAGATATATCTCCGTGACGGGGTTCAGGATGCGCTTTCCCGTCCCGACGCCCTCGCCGTAATGCTTTTCCTTATAGACGACGGAGGCGTTTTTGCCGACATGGAAGGTATGGATGCCGTCGTGCTGGGAGTCGTCGCAGCCGCAGTTGTTGATGCCGCAGCCGGCCACGATCTCCACCTCCGCGCCCTCGCCGATATAGAAGTCGTTGTATACTTTGTCCTTGAAGCCGGATTTTGTGAGCACCACGGGGATGTGGACGCTGCCGTGCTTCGTGCCGGGGGCGATGAAAATGTCGATGCCGTCCCTGTCCGTCTTGGTGACGATCTCTATGTCCTTCGTGCTGCGGCGCTCGGCCTTCTGGCCGTCCACGCGGATATTCAGCGCCGTGTCCTGCGGAAATTCGTGCGTATCGGCTATCTGGTCGAGCACGTCTCTTACGGTCTTGTCCAGCATACTCACGCCTCCATGCGGGAGCAGCCCGATACGGTCTGCCCCATGATACGGGGAAGCATTTCCTCCCGGCCGCCTTTGGCCGCGACCGTCCCGCCGTCGATGAGGATCATCTCGTCCGCCAGAGCGATAAGCCGCTCCTGATGGGAGATGACGATAAGGGTCGCCTCGCGGCTCTGCCGTATGGACTCGAATGTGTCCGTGAGCTTTGAAAAGCTCCACAGGTCGATGCCGGCCTCCGGCTCGTCGAATATCATCAGCGCGCTGCGTCGGGCCAGGATCGTGGCTATCTCAACGCGCTTTGCCTCCCCGCCGGAGAGGCTGTCGTCCATGTCGCGATCCACATAATCCCGGGCGCACAGACCCACGCGGGTCAGATAATCGCAGCACTCCATGCGGGTAAGCTCCCGGCCGGACGCTATCCGCAGAAGGTCATAGATCGTCATGCCCTTGAAGCGGGGGGGCTGCTGGAAGCCATAGCTCACGCCGAGCCTGGCCCGCTCGGTAACGGAAAGACCCGTGATGTCCTGCCCGTCCCAGACGATGCGGCCGGACGTGGGCTTTTCAAGCCCCATGATGAGCTTTGCGAGCGTCGTCTTGCCGCCGCCGTTGGGGCCGGTTATGACGGCGAAGCTCCTGTCGGGAAGCTCCAGCGACAGGTCTTTTATGATCTCCCTGTTCCCGCCCTCGCCGGGCGCAGCGTAGCAAAGGTTTTCTATCTTCAGCATTTTTCCATCCATCGCAGGTCATAGGGCTCATAGACGACCTTTTCATAGGCGTCCACATCCAGCGGCACGCCTGTCCAGTCGGAGTGCAGATCGCCGTTTTGCTTTATCAGAATGTCGTACAGGATATCGTACGTCACCCCGTCCTCTCCCTTCTCCACAATAGTGGAATAGGGAAGGGTCTTGTGATAGGTTATCTCCACGCCCTCATGCTCAAAGTAATAGCCGTTTCGCATACGGCAGCCCTCCAGCCCGTGATAGACGAAGTATTTCTTCAGATCCCGGAGGATACGGTCATCCTCCTCCCGGTAGAGGTTTTCCGGCGTGGTGTCGGTATAGTCGTAGCGGAACTGGATGGAAACGCCCTTATCCTTCCAGCGCTCCACAAAGGCGGGGAGCTGCTCCGAGGGATAATTCTTCCATAAGACGCAGTTTACCCGCGCACGGACGGGCAGGCGGGCGATAAGCTCGTCCGGCGATTCCTGCACATAATGCTGCATATGGCGGGAGATGTTCACGCAGGTTATCTTGTCTTTGTTGTGCTCGAAAAACCGCAGTACATCGTCCTCGCTCTGGTCGGCAAAAACCGGCAGCGTGGTGTTTATGAACACCCGATGGGTCGCGGGTATCCTGTCGAGCATGACCTGCAGGGACGCCAGGTTCGCCATGGGCTCGCCGCCGGTGAAGACGAAGTCGCACCGGGGCGTGATGGCGTCCATCCGCTCGATGCTCCGGCATATCTTCTCCAGACTGAAGCCGGTCGTGTCCGCGTATTCCTGCTTGTTTATGCAGAACGGGCAGTTGTTCTGACAGTCGTAGGGCACAAAGACGGTCACAGTCGCGCCGCCCTCTCTTGTTTTATACGGATTTGCCATGATATCCAGTCCTCTGTGTATTTACCAAAATGTACTAAATTATAAGCCAGCACTGTATTTTATCATACTATATGTAAAAAATAAAGAGCAAAACGTGACAATATTTTAGCAATCTGCACAAACCGGCCGCAGCGCATTTTTCCGCTTTCGCGGCATGAATCAAATCCCGCCGAATTGGTAAGACTATCTCTACCAAATGAGGTGATTTGTCCGTGCAATGCAAGGTGGAGATCTGCGGCGTGAACACGTCAAAGCTCAAGGTGCTGAAAAACGACGAAACGCGCGCGCTCCTCGTCCGCGCCAAGGCCGGCGATATGGCCGCGCGGGAAGAACTTATCTCCGGGAACCTGCGCCTGGTGCTGTCCGTCATCCAGAAATTTTCCGGCAGGGGCGAAAATGTAGACGACCTGTTTCAGGTCGGCTGCATCGGCCTGATCAAGGCCATCGACAATTTTGATATAAAGCAGGATGTGAAATTTTCCACCTACGGCGTGCCGATGATAT
>CAZEXC010000064.1:0-9373 GCA_964516625.1 uncultured Oscillospiraceae bacterium
GGAGCCTGTTGTAATTTTCCTTTCTTTCCTGTATAATGCGTTTTGGACAAATCATACGGGGCCTGCCGCTTTGACCGGCGGGCCGCCAAAGAAAGGAAGTATCAAAAAATGAAAAGTATGTCCAAACAGAAGAAGACGACCCTTATTGTCGTTGTCGTCGCTGTCGTGCTTGTAATTGCCGCGCTCGTCTGCTGGGCTTCCTTCCGGCCCCAGGCGCTGGAGGGCGCGAAAGACATCACGATCTATGTGTACCACACAGACGAGGACGACCCCGCCGAGTTCACCGCGCATACGACGGCGGAGTACCTGTCCGAGGCGCTGGAGGGCGTCGTGGACATCGAGGGGTACGACACCGAATACGGTCTCTTTGTGGAGTCCGTTGACGGAGAGTACGCCGACTCCAGCCTGAACCAGTACTGGGTGTATAACGTAAACGACGAATACGCCGAGTACGGCGTGGATTCCCAGCCCGTTGCGGACGGCGACAGCTACAGCTTTTACATTGAAGACTATTCCTCCTGATGAGGCTGGCCGTCCGTGAGCTCATCAGCCTGAGCCTCATCGCGGCGCTGATGACCGCCGGTAAGGAGCTTATGGCCTTCCTGCCGAATATCGAGCCGGTGACGCTCCTTCTCATGTGTACCACCCTCGTCTACGGCGCAAAGGCCCTCTATCCCTGCTACATCTTCGTGCTGCTGGAGGGGCTCCTGTACGGCTTCGGCTGGTGGTTTTTCTTCTATCTTTACGTATGGGCGATACTGGTGCTGGCAGTGCTGCTCCTGCGGCCTGTGAACACCTCCTGGGTCATCTGGACGGTGGTGGCCGCGCTGTTCGGACTTTTGTTCGGCCCTCTGAGCGCGCTGCAGTCCCTTCTCGTGGGCGGATGGCGGATGGCTTTCTCCTACTGGATATCAGGCATCCCTTTCGACATCCTCCACTGCGTCGGGAACGCCGTGCTGTGCGGGCTCCTTTTAAAGCCCCTGACAGGGCTTATGAGAAAGCTTGCCTATCCCGAAAAAAATGATCGAGGTGCATAAATACCATGTCCGAGCTTGAACAGTATAAGGCCGAGGCCGAACAGGCTATGGCTGAGCTTATCGAGGCGGCGAAGCTCCGTCCCGGACAGATCGTGGTGGTCGGATGCAGCACGAGCGAGGTGTCCGGCCATCGCATCGGAACCTTTTCCGCGCCGGAGCTGGGGAAAGCCCTCTTTGACGGCGTTTTGTCCGCGCTGTCAAAAAACGGCCTGTACCTTGCCGCCCAGTGCTGCGAACACCTGAACCGCGCCATCATCACGGAGGCGGATGCCGTTCCCGGCGCGGACAGGGTGAACGTGGTTCCCCAGCCCAAGGCCGGCGGGAGCTTTGCCACCGCCGCTTACCATGGCTTTTCCCATCCCGTCGCGCTGGAGCATATCCGCGCCGACGCGGGGCTCGACATCGGCGGCACGTTCATCGGTATGCATCTGAAGGAGGTAGCCGTCCCCGTGCGCCTTACCCGCGACCACATAGGCCAGGCCACGCTTCTGGCCGCCCGCGTGCGGCCAAAATTCATCGGCGGCGAGAGAGCCGTCTATGACGAAACGCTCAAATAAGCGCGTCTCCCCGTCCGCCGGACGGGGAGATTTTTTGCTTTTCCGCGCTTATCGGCGCGGCATTGCCGCATATGCGCGAAAAACCCGGCTTTCGCCGGACTTTTTCGACAGAACGAAGCAGGGCGCTCCGTTTCGGAACGCCCTGCTTTGCCGTGTTTTTATCCGGCCGGCGCGGCGCAGGCGCCGCCTGCACGCGCCGGTCTTTCCGCTGTCAGCCGATAAATTCCTCGTAGGACAGGACGTTATCGTACAGCATGGCGATCGCGCCGTACATGGTGCCGTCCTCCATGCCGGTATAGTCCTCCTCCTTCGCCTCGGCAAGCTCGGAGAGGAACTGGTTATACAGGTCGGTGGTGGGGTCGCTGTTGACCACGTCGGTCAGATAGGCGATATACGCCTCGAAATCCCCGCCGGCGGTTTCGGAGGCCCCGCCGGCATTGCCGGCCTCGGCCTCATAAATGGCCTTGGCGGCGGCGATGATCGCCTCGTCCACAAAGTCGGAGCCCTCCATGATCCACTCGCCGTCCACAATCTGGCACTCGATGAGCTTGGCCGTGTCCGGGATATAGATGCTGATCGTGCCGTCGCCCGCGGCAAACGAAACGCTGGAGAAGGGAAGGGTCATGCCGTCGCCCACGTCCACATTGAACGGCTCATAGGTGAAGTCCGCCTCGAACGCGGCGGCGGCTTCCACCTCGACCTCGGCGGCCTCGCCGATGGCGGGAGCCTGTATCTCCGCGTCACCGGCCTCGCGCTCGGGGGCCTCGCCCGCGGAAAGGACGATCTCGCCGGTATAAGTGCCGGCGGCGATCTCGGTCTCTACGCCGTCTACGGTCATCACGAGGCCCATGCCCATGATGCTGGAGGTCTCGTCAAGGGTAAGGCTTGACAGATAGTTGGTGCCTGTGACCATCCATTTGGAGCCGTTTGTGAGGGTAAGGCTGACGGGGTTGCTGAAAGCGGGGGCGGCCTGAGCGCCCACGCGCAGGTACATGGTATAATCCCAGACGCCGTTTTCGCCGTCGCGGGTGCCGGTGAAGTAATCGAGGCTCAGAACGGTATCGTCAAGGGCGCTGCCGTCGGCGTCGGTGTGGAAGCTCCAGGCGGAGGAGATCTCGCCGTCGACCTCGGCGGCGTCCAGCGTCACGTCCAGACCGACAGCCGCGGCCGATACGGCGTTATAGATATTCCCCTGCACTACGGAGTTCGAGACGGTCAGATCGCTCACGTTCGTGACCTCGACAGCCTCCTGCGCCAGATATTCGTCATAGGTCAGGTCGGTGATGGTGTTGGCGGTCTCGCCGGGGCCGCCGGCGTTATCGTCGGAGTTTATCTGGATGAGCAGGATATCGCTGCCGCTGCCGGCCAGAGAGATATCCACGTTATCCAGCGCGATGCTGGAGGTGTAGGTGCCGCTGGCCTGAATGGCGGCGAAGATGTTCTGCACGTCAAAGCTGGAGTCGGACACGTCCAGCGTGCCGTGGCCGGAGCCGTTGCCGCCGGAGTGGAGCATGAAGCCGATGCGGCCGGAGTAGCCGTAGCAGTTATCGGCCATGGTGATGGCGCCGGTGGTGATGATGCCCAGATAGTCCGGGGAGTACCACGCGGAGCCGTAGGCGTAATCGAGGACGCCGGAGTCCGCATAGGCGATATAGCCGGACAAGTCGCCGTAGCGGCCTACGCTGACGTTCCACTGCTCGCCGTTTACCTCATAGCTGAAATCGGCGTCGGGATCGTCGTCGGTGGTGGCGGTGCCGACCACGGCCACCATGGCGTTGGAAACGAGCGCCGTGGAACCGGCGGCGCCGGAGTCGGTGGACAGGACGGCCCAGCCGTTGGATACGACAAGGGAATTTTCAAAGGTATTGCAGCCGCTGCCGCACGCAAGGCTGGCGCGGATGTTGCCCTGAATGCCAAGGCCGAAGGGGCACTGCTGCATCATGGGCGTGGCGTAGTTATCCTCGGTGTCATAGGGGACAGCGTCCTCGTCGTTTTCGGTGATGATAACGGTATCGCTGACCTTCACCTGCGCGGTGCCGGAGGTGAACAGGCCGCTGCGCAGAACGCCGGTGCCGTAGATGTAGGAGCCGGTTATCTCCACGCTGGAGGAGCCGAGAGCCACGATGCCCGCGCCCCAGCCGTTGAAGTCGTCGCCGCAGGCGCCGTCCAGATTGATGGACGCGCCGCTGACGACATAGTCGGAGTTGCTGATGTAGATGGCGGAGAAATAGTCGCCCTGAGAGTCCACCACAAGACCGCTTGCCTCCGTATCGGTGACGTCGCCGCTGATCTGGGCGGCGGTAACGGACTTGGCCTCGTCATAAGCGCCGTCGCTGACATAGGCCGCGGCGGTATAATAGAACGGGCCGAAGGAGGACTGGGCCTTGTCCGCGCCAAAGGGCGCGCCGGCGTTGCTGCTGGAATCGCCCTTCTCCACGAGCGTTATGACCACGTCGCCGGTGAAGGTCTGGGGCTCGTCGATGTTATACAGGTCATACTGCACGCCGTCTACCGTCAGGACAGGCGTATAGCTTGCGCTGTCCACGTCGATCTCGCCTCCGTCATAGAGGATTTTCGAGACGCTGGTAAACAGGGTAGAATCGACATAGCCCTGATCGGCAAATTCTTCCGCGTATTCGACGCCGGTCACAGTGAGCGAGCTGCCCGCCCAGTGGGTCTGATCCACCTGAGCAAAGCTGCCGCTGGCCTCTCCCGAGGCAAACGCCCCTATGGAGAGGACGAAACACAGTACCAGCACGGCGGAAAGAGCTCCTGCAAATTTTCTCATTTTCTGTACCTTTCCTTTCAAGACTGGATTTGCTTGCGTTTTGTTTCACAAAATCGCCGCTACCATGATAATATAAAACCGCTCTTTTGTAAAGAGAATAAAGCCGCCGCGAGCCGTCCTTCCGGCCCGCGGCGGCAGATTTGGTCTGCTGCGGAAGGCCCGCGAGCTCCGCGGGCCCTAATATTCGCCCCGCCATCGGGCCGGCGCGGGGATCGCTTTTCCCGCGCGCAGGCTTTCCGGCACGTCGAGGATGCGCTGGTTGTCGCTGCCGCGATAGGTGAGCTCAAGGCTCCGCCGGGCCAGCACAAACGGCCCGTCCACCAGCACGTCCAGAAGTCCAAGCAGACGCCTCTGCGCCGCCGTGCCCTCCCGGAGCTGCTCAAAGAGATAGCCGGTATAGGCCGCGATCTCGTAGCCCTCGCTTTTCAGTACCTCCGCAAGCTCGGCAAAGCCCTCGGCCTGCGCGAACGGCTCGCCGCCGGAGAAGGTCACGCCCCGGCACAGGGGATTGCTGCGGACGACATCCGCCAGAGCCTCCGTCTCCCACGCCGTCCCGGTTCCGAAATCCCAGGTCTCCGGGTTGTGGCAGCCCTCGCAGTGGTGGGGGCAGCCCTGAGCAAAATACGTCGTGCGAAGCCCGGGGCCGTCTACGATGGAGTCGCCCGCGATGCCGGCAAGATCAAGCATGGCCGACGAGGCTGTGCTTTACCCTGTCCCGTTCCTCCGCCTTTTTGGCGTTGTTCCACTTGTCCATCGTCCCGACGAGATAGCCGGTGATGCGGCGGATGCGCTCAAAGCCCACGCCCTGACCAAGCTTTGCCTGTTTTGTTGCCATTGTCATTTTCTTTCTATCTCCTTGTATTATTTTTATTCGATCCCGACAAACGCAGGGATATGCGGGAATTTCTTTTTGAGCTCGTCGACGCGCTCCGGCGCGATGGCCTCGCCCTCCCGGCGGCCGCAGCGGGGGCACACGTCCCCGATAACGCCCACATAGCCGCAGACGGGATCCCGATCGACCGGGTGGTTGATGGAGCCGTAGCCGATGCCCGCGTCATGCATACAGCGCACCACGCTCTCGAACGCCTCCACGTTCTTGGCCGTGTCGCCGTCAAGCTCCACATAGCTGATGTGCCCGGCGTTGCAGAGCGCGTGATAGGGCGCTTCCAGCCGTATTTTATCATAGGCCGAGATGGGATACCACACCGGCACATGGAAGGAATTTGTGTAGTATTCCCGATCCGTGACGCCCGGTATCTTGCCGAAGCGCTGCTGATCCATACGCACGAACCGGCCCGCAAGCCCCTCCGCGGGGGTCGCAAGGAGCGTGAAGTTCATCCGCGTCTCGCGGGATTTGGCGTCGCAGAAATCCCGCATCCGGCCTATGATCCGGAGACCCTTTTCCTGCATCTCGGGGCTCTCGGCGTGGTGCTTCCCGTACAGGCTCGTCAGCGTCTCGGCCAGACCGATAAAGCCGATGGACAGGGTCCCGTGCCGCAGCACCTCGCGTATCTCGTCGTAAGGGCCGAGCTTGTCCGAATCGAGCCACACGCCCTGCCCCATGAGGAACGGGAAGTTATACACCCGCTTCCGGGCCTGTATCTCGAACCGGTCGAGAAGCTGCCGGGCCACCAGCTCCAGCATGTCGTCCAGCTTTTTGAAAAACAGCGTCTCGTCGCCCCGGCTCTCCAGCGCCAGACGCGGAAGGTTTATGGACGTGAAGGACAGGTTCCCGCGGGAGAACGATATTTCCCGTTCCGGGTCGTAAACGTTTCCCATGACCCGGGTGCGGCAGCCCATGGTGGCGACCTCCGTCTCCGGGTGGCCGGGCCTGTAATATTGCAGGTTGAACGGCGCGTCAAGGAAAAGATAGTTCGGGAACAGGCGTTTTGCTGAGACCTTGCAGGACAGGCGGAACAGGTCGTAGTTCGGGTCGCCCTCGTTGTAGTTCACGCCCTCCTTGACCTTGAAGATATGTATCGGGAAGATGCACGTCTCGCCGTGGCCGAGACCCGCGTCCAGCGCGAGAAGGATGTTTCGGATGACCATGCGCCCCTCCGGCGAGGTGTCTGTGCCGTAGTTTATGGAGGAAAACGGCGTCTGCGCTCCGGCGCGGGAGTGCATGGTGTTGAGGTTGTGGACAAAGCCCTCCATGGCCTGATAGGTGTCCCGATCCGTCTGCGCCTCGGCGCGGCGGCGCGCCCGCGCCGCCATGGAAGCGGCTCTTTCCGTTTCGACGCCCAGCGCGGCGGCGAGGCTTTCGGCCACGGCCGCGTCAAAGGAGGGATCCGGCACGAGCCCGTTTTTTCCTGCCTCGCCGGCCTTTTCCACCGCGCCGCGCACAGGCTCGCTCAGATCGTCCGCGTCGAGAAGATCCTCCGCGATCTCCGTCAGCTTTTTGAGGTACTGCCTGCGGAAGGTCTTTCCCACGCCGATCGCCATGCCGTAATCGAAATTCGGGATGGACTGTCCGCCGTGCTGGTCGTTCTGGTTCGACTGTATCGCGATGGCCGCCAGAGCCGCGTAGCTCTGTATGGACTGCGGCTCGCGGAGAAAGCCGTGGCCGGTGGAGAATCCGCCGTCGAACAGGCGGACGATGTCGATCTGGGTGCAGGTGGTGGTCAGGGCGTAAAAATCGAAATCGTGGATATGGATATCGCCCTCCCGGTGGGCTTTGGCATGCTCCGGGCGCAAAAGATACGCCTCGTTATAGGCCTTGGCCCCCGCCGAGCCTATTTGCAGCATCGCGCCCATGGCGGTGTTGCCGTCGATGTTGGCGTTGTCGCGCTTCAGATCCGATATGCGGGCGTCCACGCCGACGATTTCGTCTATCGTTTTCATCAGCGAGGTGCGGGACTCTCTGGCGCGGGTGCGGTTGGCGCGGTAGAGGATATAGGCCTTGGCGGTGCTGGGGAACTCGTGGCGCATCAGCTCCTGCTCCACGGTATCCTGAATGACCTCGATCTGCGGCGGCTCCGCGCCGCAGATGCCCTCAAGCGTGCTCTCCACCGCCTCGGCGATGCGCGCGGCGTCCGCCACCGTGCCCTCGCCGCTGGCCTTCATGGCCTGCAGAACGGCCATAGCTATCTTTTCCTTGTCGTACGGAACGACCCGGCCGTCCCGCTTCACTATCATCTGTATCATGGCGTTCTTCTCTCCCAGCGCAATATCTTGTTGCTTATTTACGGGGTGTAATACTAAATATAGTGGTTTCAGAGCCGTTTGTCAAGAGCAATATAACAAAAAACGCGGGACATGGCCCCGCGTTTTCCGTTTATGCCGTTTTTACGCGCCGAAATAGCGCTCGAGCAGGCCGGCAAAGGCTTTGCCGTGGCGGGCCTCGTCGCGGGCCATCTCATGGACGGTATCGTGGATGGCGTCAAGGTTGAGCGCCTTGGCGCGCTTGGCAAGGTCGGTCTTGCCGGCGGTAGCGCCGTTTTCGGCCTCTACGCGCATTTCAAGGTTTTTCTTGGTGGAGTCGGTCACGACCTCGCCCAGAAGCTCCGCGAATTTTGCGGCGTGCTCGGCTTCCTCATGGGCGGCCTTTTCCCAATACAGGCCGATCTCGGGATAGCCCTCACGATGAGCCACGCGGGCCATAGCCAGATACATACCGACCTCGGTGCACTCGCCCTCGAAATTGGAGCGCAGATCGGCGATGATGTCCTCCGGCGCGCCCTTGGCGACGCCGACGACGTGCTCCGCGGCCCAGGTGATCGGGCCCTCCTGCTTTATGAACTTGGAGCCGGGGGCTTTGCACTGGGGGCAAAATTCAGGGGGCTGATCCCCCTCGTGAACATAACCGCAAACGGAACAAACCCATTTTGCCATGATATTTTTTCCTCCTTTGTAAAATGACACACTGGTGAAATCAAACGATTTACACTTGCATAATACCCATCATTTTCCGCTTTGTCAAGACGAACCGCCCCGCCCCCCAAACTTTTAAATTTCATAGTGCAATTGGACCGCCGGTGTGCTATAATATATAAGATTTGCCTGTTATATGCTAACGGCCATTTGCCGACGGCGGGCCGTCTCGCGGCCAATGCCGTAAGCGGCGCGCCGACACACAAAAGAAAAATACGATACGCGGCCGGGGCCGCGGACGGAGGAAACGAGCCATGGACAGCGTTCTTACCCCCAACGAAAACAAATCGCTTCGGATAGAGACGAGCTTCGGCGCTTACGACCGGGGCGCGATAAAGACCCATTTTATCGAGGTAGGGGAGGATTACATCGAGCTTGTGCGGCGGTATGTCCTGCCGGTGTATCGGGAAGGGGATATCCTCTCCGTGGCGGAGAAGATTGTCTCCCTCTGCCAGAAGAACATCATATATAAAAAAGATATGAAGCTGACGGCTCTGGCGCGGTTTCTGTCGAAATTTGCCTCCCACAGTCCCTATGGCATCGGGGTGGACAACCCATGGAAGATGCAGTTTGCCATCGATCACTGCGGCGCGCTGAAAATCATCTGGGCGTCCGTCGCCGCGGGCATCGGGAAGCTTTTCGGCAAAAAGGGCGTGTTTTATAAGATCGCGGGGCCGGAGGTCGCGGGGCTGGACGGGTTCTACACCGCCTCCTTCGAGGTCTATGGCGACTTCTGCATGATGCTTCCCAAGGAGCCGCAGGAGGTCTGCCGCCGGATAAAAGAGGAGACGGGCGTCACCTGTATGCTGGTGGATGCGAACGACTTTGAGCGCGACATTTTAGGCAAAAGCCCCGATCTGGAGCTGACGGATTCGCAGTGCGCCGAGCTCATCCGCGATAATCCCTCCGGCAACTCCACCCAGCTTACCCCCTTCATCCTCATCCGCAAGGCGGCGGAATAAAAAGCCATACGGCAAAAGGGCGGTGCTCGTAAAACAGTAACCTGCATTTCTCTGGGACAGGCGTGATTTCGGTCACGCCTGTTTCGCTTTTGAGCAGACAAGGCGGCGGTTGCCGCCGGCGACCCGCGCCCCCAAACCCCTGAACGTTTTTTTCAAAAT
>CAZEXC010000065.1:0-9251 GCA_964516625.1 uncultured Oscillospiraceae bacterium
TCTGCGACCACCGCATCGCGGAGTATCTCTACAACGTGCCGTGGGAATACAAGGACTATCACCACTACGAAAAGGGGCTTCTGCGCAAAGCCATGGAGGGGCTTTTGCCGGACGAGATACTCTGGCGGAAAAAAAGCCCCTATCCGAAGACCCACAACCCGAGCTACCTTGCCGCCGTTTCGGCGCGTCTGCGCGAAATCCTGGCCGAGGGGCATCCGCCGATCCTGGACATCGTCCGGCGCGACGCTCTGGAATCGCTGCTCGGCGACGACAACGCCCAGCCCTGGTACGGCCAGCTCATGACCACGCCCCAGACCATCGCCTATATGCTGCAAATCAACTACTGGCTGCAAAAATACAACGTGGATCTCATCTGAACCGCCCGCCCGTAAAGCGCGCCGCCTGCCGCGTCAGGGCTCCGCATGAGGCGGACGCCCGGAAACGCCGTCCCGGCGGGAGGCCTTTACCGGCGGACAGTCGTCAAGGCGGTACCGCATCCCGTCCCCGGCCTCTGGGTCAGGCCTTATTTTCAGCTCGGAGAGGGAAAGCTGTTCCGTCAGGGCGCGGATATTCGCGCGGCGCTGGCCGGTCATGGTTCCGACACGGTTCGGGGCGACGTACAAGGTCACGCGAGAACCCGGCGGCACGTCCCGCAAAAGCGCCGCGGCCCTGCGGCGCATGAGCTCCGACCGCACAAGCTCCCCCAGCGCCGGATGGTACGCGCCGCCCACCGCCGCGCCGCCGGACAGCTCTTCCGTTGGGTTAAGCCCCAGACGGATAACGGGTATGCCCGCGGCCTCAAACAGCGGCAGGATGCGGGCGCAGACGCGCACAGCGTCTTCCACCGTGTGCTCCCGGTATGTCCCCGCGCGCCACATGGCCTCCAGCTCCGTGCCGGCGACGATCACCGTGGGATAGATACGCACGCCGTCCGGCGCAAGAGCCGCGATGCGCCGCGCCGTCTCCACGTCCGCTTCCTCATCCGCGCCCGGGAGCCCGGTCATCATCTGCAGAATGAGCGCAAAGCCCGCCTCCCTGAGCATGGCCGAAGCGCGGCGGGTGTCCTCCGCCGTGTGACCGCGGCCGGATGCGTACAGCACCCCGTCCGCCATGGACTGCGCGCCGAGCTCGACCGTTTGCACGCCGAAGCGCGAAAGTCTTTCCAGCACCCTGCTGTCTACGGCGTCCGGCCTCGTGGACAGGCGGATGCGCCCCACCGTCCCGTCGGCGCGGAAGGGCTGGGCGGCGGCAAGGAGCTCTTCCTGAAGCGCCGGGTCGATGGCCGTGAAGCTCCCGCCGTAAAAGGCCAGCTCCATATCCCGACGCCCGGCGGCGCGGGCGCTTTCCAGCGCTCTCGTCACATCCGTCCCGGAAGCGGGCAAAAGGCTGCCGGAAATGCGCCTCTGATCGCAGAAAACGCACTCATTCGGGCAGCCCAAATGCGGTATGAATATCGGTAATATCTGTCTTCTCGCCATTATTCCGCCAGAAGGCGCAAAGCGGCTGCGGCTGCGGCCTGCTCCGCTTCTTTTTTGCTCTTGCCGACGCCGTCGGCGTAGGCCCCGTCATGCAGCTTCACCCGGGCGGTGAAGGTCTTATCGTGATCCGGGCCGCTCTGACTGATGATGGAATACACCGGCGCGGCGCCGCCCTCCCGCTGCAAAAGCTCCTGAAGCTGGGTCTTGTGATCCGTGCGCATCGGCGGATGGCCGGCCTCCAGCTCGCGCAGGATGTATCGGTCGATGAAGCTTCTGGCCGGTTCCAGACCGCCGTCGAGGTAGATGGCGGCGATGACGGCCTCCACGCAGTCCGCCAGAATGGAGGCGCGCTGACGCCCGCCGTTGCACTCCTCGTTTTTCCCGAGGCGTATGCTCTCGCCGAGGGACAGGGACAGCGCCGTCTTATGGAGGCTTCCCTCGCACACGAGCTCGGCCCGGAGGCGGGTCATCTGCCCCTCCGGCATATCGGGGTACAGGCGGTATATGGTGTCGGCCGCGCAGAAGCCAAGCACCGAGTCGCCCAGAAATTCCAGACGCTCGTTGCACGGCACGCCCGCCCGCTCGTTTGCGTAGGAGCTGTGCGTCAGCGCCGTTTCCAGAAGGCTCCTGTCGCGGAACACATGGCCCAGACGTTCCTCAAGCTTGCGCATCAGGTGTCGGCGTGGGCGCTCACATAGTCCACAAGGTCGCCCACGGTGTGTATTTTCTTGAGCTCCTCTTCGGGTATCTCGGACATACCGAACGCGTTTTCCAGCTCCATGACGAGCTCCACTACGTCCAGAGAGTCGATGCCCAGATCGTCCACAAAAGAGGTGTCCTTTGTGATGCTGTCCGGCGTAAGATCGAACTGCTCACACATCATATCAACGATTTTCTCATACATGGCTTTCATTCTCCTTTTCGGTCTTCATAGATTCGATATTGTTTTTGATCGCTCCGGCCACGTCCGCCTCCGCGCAGGCGATGGCCTGACGGACAGCGTTGAAGATGGCGCGGTCGTCTGAGCTTCCATGGGCTTTGATAACGGGCTTTGTGATGCCGAGCATGGCCGTGCCCCCCACCTCGGAGGGATCCAGCATGGCCTTGAGCCCGTATACGTCCTTTTTCAGGACAAGCGCCGCGAGCTTGTTTTTGAAGCTGCCGTAGAAAACGTCCTTGAGCTGCCGGAACATAAACTTTGCCGCGCCTTCCACGGTCTTGAGCATGACATTCCCGGCAAAGCCGTCGGCCACGAGCACGTCCACCTTCCCGCTCAAAAGGTCGCTTCCCTCGGCGTTCCCGATAAAGTTTATGCGCCCGGCTTCCCCGGCCTTTTTGAGCAGGGCGAAGGCCTCCTTTTGCAGCTCGCCGCCCTTGGTGTCCTCCGTGCCCACGTTCAAAAGCGCGACGCGGGGACTGTCGCATCCCAGGATGCGCTGGGAATAAAACGACCCCATAAAGGCAAACTGCAAAAGATACTCCGGCGTACACTCCACGTTCGCGCCGCAGTCGATGAGCAGAACGCCCCGGCCGCCGTTCGGGAGTACCGGCCCCATGGCCGCCCGGCGGATGCCGCGCACGCGCTTCACGATAAGCGTCGCGCCGGTCAGAAGCGCGCCTGTGCTGCCTGCGGACACCACGGCGTCGCCCTCGCCGTCCCGGAGCATGGTCAGCGCCACGGTCATGGAGGAATCCTTTTTATGGCGGCAGGCTGTGGCCGGATCGTCCTCCATGGTGACGACCTCCTCGGCGTTTACCACCGTGATACGCGCCTCATCCTCCCCGCCGCACCGGGCAAGGCAGTCCCTGACCTGATCCTCGCGGCCGACAAGGACGATGTCGGTTCCCAGCTCCCGGCACGCTCTTACAGCGCCGCGCACAACGGCCATAGGGGCGTTGTCGCCGCCCATGGCGTCCAGAATGATCTTCATACGGCAAAGTCCTCCCTGCTTACGATAGCGTCTATAACAGCCAGCGACCGCTCCGCGATCCTGAGGTTTTTCTCCCGCTTGCCTCGGATGCGTTCGCCAAGCGGCTCCATGATGCCAAAGTTTATGTTCATGGGCTGGAAATCCCCGCTGGCGGCGCCGTTCGCCGCGTAAAGCGCCAGCGCGCCTATGGCGGTGCAGCGGGGAAAGTCGAGCGGCGGCTGCCCTTTTATCCGGCGGGCGGCTTCCACCGCCGCAAGAAAGCCGGAGGCGCAGGACTCCACATAGCCCTCCACGCCGGTCATCTGTCCGGCGAACATGACGCGCCCGCCGCTTTTGAGGCGGAAATAGCGGTCAAGAAGCTTCGGGGAATTGAGGAACGTGTTGCGGTGCATCTTCCCGTAACGCAGAAATTCCGCGTTCCGCAGCGCCGGTATCATGCCGAACACCCGCCGCTGCTCGGGAAACGTCAGGTGGGTCTGAAAGCCCACGAGATTATACACCGACCCGTCCTCGTTGTCCCGCCGGAGCTGCGCCACGGCGTAATGCGTCCGCCCCGTTTCCGGGTCGCGCAGGCCGACAGGCTTTAACGGCCCGTGCCGCAGGGTGTCCTCGCCCCGGCGGGCCATGACCTCCACGGGCATACAGCCCTCGAACACGCCCGAGTCCTCGAACCCGTGAACCTCCGCCTGCCGCGCTCCGGCAAGCTCGCGCACGAACGCCTCATACTGCTGCCTGTCCATGGGGCAGTTTATATAATCCGCCGTACCTTTATCGTACCGCGATCCGAACCACGCCTTTTCCATATCGACGCTTTCAAAGGCAACCAGCGGAGCGGCCGCGTCGTAAAAGTGGAGAAAGCCGTCCCCGCACAGCCCTGCGATGGCCGGGATGAGCCCCTCGCTGGTGAGCGGGCCGGTGGCCACGATGCATTCCCCCTCGGGGATGTCCGTTACCTCCCCCTCGACGATCTCGATATTGGGATGGGCGCGTATCGCGTCGGTCACATGCTGCGCGAACGCCTCCCTGTCCACCGCCAGCGCGCCGCCGGCCGGGACGCGGTGAGCCTCCGCCGCCGCCATGATAAGGCTCCCCATGCGGCGGAGCTCCTCTTTCAAAAGGCCGACGGCGTTTGAAAGGTCGTCCCCCCGCAGGGAGTTTGAGCACACAAGCTCGGAAAAAAGCGGCGAGGAATGCGCCGGCGTCATTTTCCCGGGCTTCATCTCGTACAGCCGAACCTTCAGCCCCCGGCGGGCAAGCTGCCAGGCCGCCTCGCTCCCGGCAAGGCCCGCGCCGATAACGGAAATGTCCGCCGTCATGTCCCGGCCCCGGCTCCCGCCGACGCGGCCGCCGCGCCGCCGGTTTTTTCCCCGTCCCCGGCCTTTTTCGCGCGGCGGCGGTAGCCCCGCTTGTCCTCGGGCAGGAAGTTTTCACAGTCGGGATTGATGCAAAACGGCTTGCGCTGCCCCTTGCCGGAGAGCTTGAACATCGTTTTGCCGCAGACGGGGCAGTCGTCCTTTACCGGCACGTCCCACGTCATGAACCCGCAGGCCGCGCCCTTTTCGCAGGCATAGTACGGATAACCCTTTTTCGATGTGCGCTTCAAAATACGGCTGCCGCAGCGCGGGCACTTGCCGGGCATCTCCACCACGATGGGCATGGTAAAGCTGCACTCGGGATAGCCCGGACAGGCCAGGAACCGCCCGAAGCGCCCGGACTTATACACGAGGTTCTTGCCGCAGTTCGGGCATATCTCCGACGATACCTCGTCCGGCACCTTCAAATGGACGCCCTGCAGAGCCTGCTCCGCTTTGTCAAGGGAGTCGGCAAAGCCGCTGTAGAAGTCGCCCAGTATCTGCTTCCAGTCGGCCTGCCCCTCCTCCACCTTGTCAAGGGAATCCTCCATCCTCGCGGTGAAGCGCACGTCCACGATATCCGGAAAGCGATCCTCCATGAGCTGCGTCACCGTCTCGCCGAGGGGCGTGGGGCGGAGGTACTTCCCCTCCTTTACCACATACTCCCGGTTCGTGATGGTGGAGATGGTGGGCGCATAGGTGCTGGGGCGGCCGATGCCCTTTTCCTCCATGGCCCGGATGAGCGTGGCTTCCGAATAGCGGGGCGGCGGCGTGGTGAAGTTCTGCTCCCGCTCGAGTCCCGCGAGGGAGACCGTCTCCCCCTCCTTGAGCTCCGGCAGGGGCTTTTTTGCCGCGTCGGCGGCGCTGCCGCTCTCGTCGTCGCGGTTATCCTCATACACGGCGGTGTACCCCGCGAATTTCAGCTCCGAATGATAGGCGCGGAACAGATACCCCTCGCACACGGAATCAATGGTCAGGTTGTCGTATACCGCGTTCGCCATCTGGCTGGCGGTGAAGCGTCCCCATATAAGACGGTACAGGCGGTACTGCTCGCCGGTGAGGCTTTTTTTGACCTGCTCCGGCGTCAGGCTCGGGACGGTGGGGCGTATGGCCTCGTGGGCGTCCTGAGCGTTCGACCCGGTCTTGAAGCGGCGGGGCTTGCCGTAATAGTAGCTGTCCCCGTAATGGGAGCGTATAAAATCTCCGGCGGCGGCCAGCGCGTCCTCCGAAAGGCGCAGGGAGTCCGTTCTCATATAGGTGATAAGGCCCACGGAGCCCTGCCCCTCGATATCGACGCCCTCATAAAGCTGCTGGGCGACGCTCATGGTACGGCGGGGCGTCATGCCGAGCCGCCGCGACGCCTCCTGCTGGAGCGTGGATGTGATGAACGGGGGCGAGGGGCTGCGCTGCTTTTTGCCGTGCTTGACCGTGCGGATGGTGAAGGGCTTTCCCTCCACCGCCCGGCAGACCTTTTCAACTTCCGCCTCGCTCTTGAGCTCCTGCTTTTTCTCTTCCGTACCGTGGAAGCTGGCCTTGAAGCTCTCCCCCGTGGCGGAGGAAAGCGTGGCGTAAAGGTACCAGTATTCCTCCGGCACGAAGCCGCGTATCTCGTTTTCCCGGTCGATGACCATGCGCGTGGCGACGGACTGGACGCGCCCGGCGGACAGTCCCTTGCGTATCTTCCGCCACAGGAGCGGGCTGAGCTTATAGCCCACGATGCGGTCAAGGATGCGCCGGGCCTGCTGGGCGTTCACGAGATCCTGATCGATGTCCCGCGGGTGCTGGATGCTCTCCTGAACGACCTTTTTCGTTATCTCGTTGAACGTGACGCGGCGGGCCTTTTCGTCCGGCAGCTCCAAAAGCTCCTTCAGATGCCACGAGATGGCCTCTCCCTCGCGGTCAGGGTCCGTCGCGAGATAGACCGTGTTCGCTTTTTTGGCCGCCCGGCGCAGGCTCTCTATAACATCCTCCCGGCCCTTCACAGGCTGGTAATCGGGGGTAAATGTGTCCAAATCGACGCCCATGGTACTTTTCGGCAGATCCCTCAGATGCCCCATGGACGCGATGACCTTGTAGTCGCTGCCCAAATATTTTTCAATGGTCTTGGCCTTCGCCGGTGATTCCACGATCACAAGCTCGGTTTTTGCTTTCGCCATATTTGCCTTTCCTCGCTGTTTCAAATTTTGCGCGTGTATCGTCGGCCCGCTCCCTGAGTGACATAGCCCGTCACCTGAAGCATGGTCAGCGCCGCCAGCACCTCCTGCGCGGGCAGCCCGGTGGCCTCGATGAGCTCGTCGGCGTGCATATCCGGCGCCGTCATGGCGGCAAGGATATTGCGCTGCGCGCTGGGAAGTCCCTCCGGGACTTCCGTGAAGTCAATATAAACTATGTCTTTGGGCTTGTCAATCTCTTTTTTAATATGTGTCGAATGCGCCGGCTTTGGCGCCGGAGGCGCGGCGGGGCGGAAAAAACCGCCCTGCGCCCTGTACTGCGCCAGTATGTCCTCGCCGCAGGTAGCTACCGCCGCCCCGTTCGCGATAAGGTCGTTGCACCCGGCTGCGGCGGCGGCGTCCACGTTTTCCGGCACGGCGAACACATCCCGGCCCTGATCGAGGGCGAAATTCACCGTCGCCCGGGTCCCGCTGCGTATGGGCGCTTCGGCCACCGCAACGCCGAGGGAGAGCCCCGAGATGATGCGGTTGCGCGCCCGAAAATCCGAGCCGAACGTCCGCACGCCCGGGCCGTATTCGCTCACCAGCGCGCCGCGGGCCGCGACCTCCTCGAACAGCGGCCTGTTCGAGGCCGGATATACCCTATCTATGGCCGTCCCGAGAACGCCGATGGTCACGCCGCCGGCGCGGAGCGCCGCCTCCGTGGCGGCCCCGTCGCACCCTACCGCGAGGCCGGACACCACGACGGCTCCGGCGGCGGCAAGCTCCCCGCCGAGCTTCCGCGCCATTTTTATGCCGTAGGGGGACGCTTTCCGTGTGCCGATGACGGCGATGAGAAGGCTGTCGTCAACCGCGGGGAGCCGCCCTTTGATATACAATACCACAGGCGGGTCCGGGATATTCCGAAGCCGCTCGGGATATTTCGCGTCCTGAAGCGTCAGAATCTCTATGCCCTGCTCCTGACAGGCGGACAGCACCCGCGACGCCGTATCCATGCTCTTGTCGGAAAGGCGCTTTGCCTCCGCCGGAGTAACGCCCGGGACGGACAGCAGCTTTTCCCCGTCCGCGTAAAACAGATTTTCCGGCCCGTCCATCGCCTCGGCAAGGCGCTTTTTTGTGAGCGGCCTCACGTTCTCGATGCAGGACAGCCATATCCAGTATTTGAGCCTTGCCATTTCAGCGCACCATCTCCCACATAGCGATCGCCGCCGCCACGCCTGCGTTAAGCGATTCCGCCCGCGGCTCCATGGGGATGACCACCTTCCCCGCGCTGCGGGCCAAAAGCTCCTCCGTCAGTCCCCGGCCCTCGTTCCCGACGGCCACGGCAAGCCCCGACTTGGGGAGCGTCCGTATGTCCGCCGCGTCGGGCGAAAGCGCCGCCGCGTACAGCGGCAGACCGCCCAGAACGTCCCGCAGCCCCGCCGCGTCAGTCCTGACTACAGGCTGGCGGAATATCGCGCCCATGGACGCGCGCACGGTCTTGGGATTGTACGGGTCGGCGCACGCGCCGCACAGCGCCACAAGGTCGATGCCGAAAGCGTCCGCCGTGCGCAGAACAGTGCCGACGTTCCCGGGATCCTGCACGTTTTCCAGCACAATGGCGCGCAAGACGCTTTCCCTCGGCGGCAGCGGCCGTATTTTCACCGTGAACACCGCGCCCTGCGTGTTTTGCAGCGGCGACACGGCCTTTAATATCTCCGGCGTCACGAGGCGGCACGGAAGTCCCTCCCGCTCCGTCAGGGACAGCACGCATGTTATCTCCGCCCCGGAGTCCCGCGCTTCCCGGAGCAGCTTGTCCCCCGCGCACAGGTATTCCCCCGCCTCCTGACGCGCCCGGCCGTCGGAGCCCAGCGCAATGAATCGGCGGATGAGCCCGTTTTGCCTCGAACGTATCGTCTCCATATTCAGCCGCGGCGGCCCGCGCCGGTAAGAAGCTTTTCCATATCCTGCCACCTCAACGCATAATATGAAAAATATTATACAGTCTCCGAAAAACGATGTCAAACCCGCCGTGGCCGAAGCTTTTGCATTCCCTTCAGCAGCCAGATGCAATTTCAGCGCCACAATGTTTGCAGACTGGCATCTTGCTCTCTTTGTCCATTTTCATTATCCTCCCCAAATGAATTTGCGGTTTTGGGTGTTTTTCGGCTGCACGTTTCTTGACGGCTCAGCCCTCATTCATTTTCCCCATACAAAAACCCCATGCACCCCCTTTTCGGGAATACATGGGATTTTGTCTGCAATCTGAAGCACGGAGGCGCACGCCTCCGTTTTTTTGTCCGCGGGCCGCAAATGTTACCGGCGTTCCCCGTAGAAAAA
>CAZEXC010000066.1:0-9185 GCA_964516625.1 uncultured Oscillospiraceae bacterium
AATGTCTGTCCACCCCGTTTTTACGGGGTGGACAGATATTTTTCGGGTATGGTTTACAGAGCGTTGGAGCGGCCCACGAGAGCGGAAAGATCAACGTACTCGTCCGCTTCGCTGGCCATCGTCTCGTCCGTTTCCGTGTCAACATTGCGGTACATGGCAAGGCCGGAGCCGGCGGGGATGAGCTTGCCGATGATGACGTTTTCCTTCAGACCGACGAGGTGGTCGACCTTGCCCTGAATAGCGGCGTCGGTCAAAACGCGCGTCGTCTCCTGGAAGGACGCCGCGGAAAGGAAGCTCTCCGTAGCGAGGGACGCCTTCGTAATCCCCATGAGTATCCGGGTGTAGGTAGCAAGCTCCAGACCCTCTTCTCCGGCGTCGATGCGCGCCTGAACGGCCTCGTTCGCGGCTTGCAGCTTTGTGATATCAACGACGGAGCCGGACAGAAGCGCGGTGCTTCCGGGTTCCTCTATGCGAACCTTGCGAAGCATCTGGCGGGCAATGACCTCAATGTGCTTGGTATTGATGTCAACGCCCTGCTGGCGGTAGACCTTCTCGACCTCCTGGACAAGATAGTTCCGCACGCCCTGACGGCCATTTGCGTCGTCGTCAACGCCGCGGGTGCGCAAAACGTCGTGGGGGTTGAGCGCGCCGCGGGTAAGCTCCTGGCCCTGATCCACATGGTCGCCGTCCTTGACGATAATACCGCTGGAATAGGGTATCTGATAAACCTTCGTTTCTCCAAGCGCCTCGTTGGTGATGGTAAGGGCGCATACCATGTTCTTTTTCGCGTCCTCCATGGACACTGTGCCGGAGATGTCCGCCAGCACTGCCATGCGCTTGGGGCGGCGGGCCTCGAACAGCTCCTCCACGCGGGGAAGGCCCTGCGTGATGTCTTCAACGTCGGAGCCTGCGGCGCCGCCGGTGTGGAACGTACGCATGGTCAGCTGCGTGCCGGGTTCGCCGATGGACTGGGCGGCGATGACGCCGACGGCCTCGCCGGGGTCGACAGGCTTGCCGGTGGCAAGGTTCATGCCGTAGCACCGGGCGCAGACGCCGCTTTTCGCCTCGCAGCACATGACGCTGCGAACCTTGACGGAGAAGATGCCGTTATCCTCGAGGACCCGGGCGTCCACCGGCATGAGCATATGGTCGGTGTCGAAAAGCACCTCGCCGGTTGCCGGGCTTGTAATGGGCTTTGCCGGGAAGCGGCCATGGATGCTCTCGCCAAAGGTCTGGGCAGCCGCGGCAGCGTCCACTTCATCTATCCCGGCGGCTTCCAGCGCCTCTATATCGGTGGGGCTGAACGCCTTGTAGCGCGGGACGACGACCCTGCCGGTGGCCGGGTCCGTGATATCGGCGGGGGCAAATTTCCCCTCCAGCGCGTCCCAGCTGACACGGGCGTGGACGACCTTGTCAAGGATGACGCGGGCGTCGTTGCCGTCAGTCGTGCCGCAGTCCTCCTCGCGGATGATGACATCCTGAGAAACATCCACCAGCCGACGGGTCAGATAGCCGGAGTCCGCGGTACGCAGAGCCGTATCGGCAAGGCCCTTGCGGGCGCCTCGGCTGGATACGAAATACTCCAGAACGGTAAGCCCCTCGCGGTAGTTTGCCTTGATGGGTATCTCCAGCGTTTTGCCGGCGGTGTTGGCGACGAGGCCGCGCATACCGGCAAGCTGGCGTATCTGGTTCATGGAGCCGCGGGCGCCGGAGTTTGCCATCATGTAGATGGGGTTGAACTCATCCAGATTGTCCTGCAGGGCGCTTGTGACTTCGTTTATCGTGCGCTCCCATTCCGCGACGACAAGGCGGTATCGCTCGTCGTCCGTGATAAAGCCGCGGCGGTACTGCTTTTCGATAGTGGGCAGGACGTTTGTCTCCGTTTCCGCGATGATGCGGGCTTTCGCCTCCGGCACCACCATGTCCGAGATGGAAATGGTGATAGCGCTGATGGTGGAGTATTTATAGCCCAGCGCTTTGATTTTGTCGAGCACCTCCGTTGCGATGGTAAAGCCGTGCTTTTCGATGCAGCGGTCTACAATCTTGCCGAGGAGCTTTTTGTCCACGCGGAAGCTGATCTCCTGCTGGAAAGCGTTTTTGGGGTCGGAGCGGTCAACAAAGCCAAGATCCTGCGGGATGGGCTCGTTGAAGATGATGCGGCCGACGGTGGTATCCACGAGCTCGGAGCGGGTCTCGCCGCCGACCGTTTTCGTGAAGCGAACCTTTACCGGCGCGTGGATGCCGACGACCTTCTCGTTGTAGGCCATAATGGCCTCGGCGGGGTTCGAGAAATACTTCCCCGCGCCCGGCTCGTCGTCGCGGATATAGGTCAGATAGTAGGAGCCCAGAACCATGTCCTGCGTCGGCACGGTGACAGGCTGGCCGTCCTGCGGACGGAGCAGGTTGTTTGCCGAGAGCATAAGCACGCGAGCCTCGGCCTGCGCCTCCGCCGACAGGGGCACATGGATGGCCATCTGGTCGCCGTCGAAGTCGGCGTTGAAGGCGGTGCACACCAGCGGGTGCAGCCGCAGGGCGCGGCCCTCCACCAGCACAGGCTCGAACGCCTGAATGCCAAGGCGGTGCAGCGTCGGGGCGCGGTTGAGCATGACCGGGTGCTCCTTGATGACGACCTCCAGCGCGTCCCATACCTCGGTGCGCTGCTTATCCACCATCTTTTTGGCGGACTTGATGTTGTTGGCGACGCCGTCCTCCACCAGCTTTTTCATGATGAACGGACGGAACAGCTCGATCGCCATTTCCTTCGGCACGCCGCACTGGTACAGCTTCAGGTCGGGGCCGACGACGATGACGGAGCGGCCGGAATAGTCGACGCGCTTGCCGAGAAGGTTCTGGCGGAAGCGGCCCTGCTTGCCCTTGAGCATATCGGACAGGCTCTTGAGCGCACGGGAATTGGCGCCTGTGACGGCGCGGCCCCGGCGGCCGTTGTCGATAAGCGCGTCCACCGCCTCCTGAAGCATACGCTTTTCGTTGCGGACGATAATGTCCGGGGCGGAGAGCTCTATGAGCCGTTTCAGGCGGTTGTTGCGGTTTATGACGCGGCGGTACAGGTCGTTCAGGTCGCTTGTGGCGAAGCGGCCGCCGTCAAGCTGTACCATGGGGCGCAGCTCCGGCGGGATGACGGGCAGAACGTCTATGATCATCCACTCGGGACGGTTGCCGGACTGACGGAACGCCTCCACGACCTCCAGCCGCTTGACAAGCTTGGCCTTTTTCTGGCCGCTGGCTTCCTTGAGCGCCTCGCGCAGCTCGGCGGACAGCGCGTCACAGTCGATGTCCGCGAGGAGCTTCTTGATTGCCTCCGCGCCCATACCGGCCTCAAAGTCGTCCTCGTATTTCTCCTTCATGTCCCGATATTCTTTTTCCGAGAGTATCTGGCATTTCTGGAGCGGGGAAAAGCCCGGGTCGGTGACGATATACGCGCCGAAATACAAAACTTTCTCGAGGATGCGCGGGGTCAGGTCAAGCAGCACGCCCATGCGGGAGGGGATGCCCTTGAAGTACCAGATGTGGCTGACCGGGGTGGCGAGCTGGATGTGGCCCAGCCGCTCGCGGCGCACCTTGGATTTTGTTACCTCCACGCCGCAGCGGTCGCATATCTTGCCCTTATAGCGTATCTTCTTATATTTGCCGCAGTGGCACTCCCAGTCCTTTGTCGGCCCGAAAATGCGCTCGCAGAACAGGCCGTCCCGCTCGGGCTTGAGCGTGCGGTAATTGATAGTTTCCGGCTTTTTTACCTCGCCGGAAGACCATTCAAGGATCTTTTCCGGGGAGGCGATGCCGATCTGGATCGCTTCAAAAGGAGCGTAACTCATGATTCATAGTCCTCCTTTTCGTCGTCATCTGCCATCATATCGTCTGTGTAGTCGTCGCCGGTAAAGCCGGCGTCCGTGCCGAAATCGAGCTCCAGCTTATCCTCGTCGATCTCCTCGATGTTATAGCCGCTGCTTTCGATCTCGCGATCGTCCGATTTGTATTCGATGGAGCTGAAGGTCGGCGTGAAATCGTCATCGTCGTCGTCCTTGAGCTCAATGGTATTGCCGTCCTTGTCAAGGACATGGACGTCCAGACACAGAGACTGGAGCTCCTTCACCAGAACCTTGAAGGACTCCGGCACGCCGGGCTGCGGGATGTTGTGGCCCTTTACGATGCTCTCGTACGTTCGCACGCGGCCGGTCACGTCGTCGGATTTCACGGTGAGCATTTCCTGAAGAGTATAGGCCGCGCCGTATGCCTCCAGCGCCCAGACCTCCATCTCGCCGAAGCGCTGGCCGCCGAACTGCGCCTTGCCGCCCAGCGGCTGCTGGGTAACGAGGCTGTAGGGGCCGGTGGAGCGGGCATGGATCTTGTCGTCCACCAGATGGTGGAGCTTGAGGAAGTAGACATAGCCGACGGTGACGTCGTTATCGAACACCTCGCCGGTGCGCCCGTCGCGAAGCTGTATTTTCCCGTCCTCACGCAGACCGGCAAGCTTCAGGCTCTCGCGGATGGTCTGCTCGTTCGCGCCGTTGAATACAGGCGTCGCCACCTTCCAGCCGAGCGCCTGCGCGGCATAGCCGAGGTGAACCTCCAGAACCTGTCCGATGTTCATTCGGGACGGTACGCCCAGCGGGTTCAGAACGATATCCAGCGGCGTGCCGTCGGGCAGATACGGCATGTCCTCCTTCGGCAGGATGCGGGACACGACGCCCTTGTTCCCGTGGCGGCCGGCCATTTTGTCGCCCACGGATATTTTGCGCTTCTGGGCGATATAGACCCGGACGACCTGATTTACGCCGGGGTTCATCTCGTCCCCGTTTTTGCGGGTGAAGACCTTCACATCCACGACGATGCCGCTCTCGCCGTGGGGCACCTTCAGGCTGGTGTCGCGCACCTCTCTGGCTTTCTCGCCGAAGATGGCGCGCAGAAGACGTTCCTCCGCGGTCAGATCCGTCTCGCCCTTGGGCGTGACCTTGCCGACAAGGATATCGCCGCTGCGTATCTCGGAGCCGACGGTGATGATGCCCCGCTCGTCCAGATATTTCAGGGCGTCCTCGCCGACGCCGGGGATATCGCGGGTGATCTCCTCGGGGCCCAGCTTGGTGTCGCGGCTGTCGCACTCGTGCTCCTCCACATGGATGGATGTATATACGTCCTCCATGACGACCCGCTCGTTCAGCAGGATAGCGTCCTCGTAGTTGTAGCCCTCCCATGTCATGAAGCCCACGAGGATATTTTTGCCGAGGCTCAGCTCGCCCTGACTCGTGGAGGGCCCGTCCGCCAGAACGTCCCCCTCCTTGACCCGATCTCCGGCGTCCACGATGGGGCGCTGGTTGAAGGCGGTGGACTGGTTCGAGCGCGCGTATTTTATAAGGTGGTATTCCTTCACGTCGCCGCTGTCATACTTCACGACGATGTGGTCGGCGTCGACGCTGACGATCCGGCCATCGCCCTCCGCCAGCACGCACACGCCGGAATCCACGGCGCATTTATGCTCGATGCCGGTGGCGACGATCGGCGCTTCCGTCGTCAGCAGGGGCACGGCCTGACGCTGCATGTTCGCGCCCATGAGGGCGCGGTTCGCGTCGTCGTTTTCCAAAAACGGGATCATGGCCGTGGCGATGGAGACCATCATGCGCGGGCTCACGTCCACATAATCCACCCGGCTCTTGTCCACGGCGATGATCTCGTCGCGGTGGCGGCAGGTGACGCGGCTGTTGATAAACTCGCCGCTTTCGTTTACCTCCGACGCCTGAGCCACGAAGAAGCGATCCTCCGCGTCGGCGGTCAGATAATCTATATGGTCGGTGACGAGGCCGGTCTCCTTATCCACCTTGCGGTAGGGCGCGACCATGAAGCCGTATTCGTTGACGCGGGCAAAGCTCGCAAGATATGAGATCAGGCCGATATTGGGGCCTTCCGGCGTCTCTATGGGGCAAAGACGGCCATAATGGCTGTAATGCACGTCGCGCACGTCGAAGCTCGCCCTCTCGCGGCTCAGTCCGCCGGGGCCGAGAGCCGACATACGGCGCTTGTGCGTCAGCTCGGCAAGGGGGTTCGTCTGATCCATGAACTGGCTCAGCGGCGAGGAGCCGAAAAACTCCTTGATGGCCGCGGACACGGGCCGGATATTGATAAGGCTCTGGGGCGTGATGACATCAAGATCCTGAAGCGTCATACGCTCGCGGATGACGCGCTCCATACGGGAAAACCCGATGCGGAACTGATTTTGCAGAAGCTCGCCCACGCTGCGCACGCGGCGGTTCCCGAGATGGTCGATATCGTCGGCGGAGCCGACGCCGTGGGCAAGGCTGTTCAGATAGTTTACCGACGCGAAAACATCATCCGCGATGATGTGCTTCGGAATGAGTATGTCGATGTTTTCTTCCACGGCGTCCTTGAGGGCGTCCTCGTCGTCGCCGAACTGCTCGATGAGCTGGCGCAGGACGAGCCATCGGACATTTTCCTTTATTCCCAGCTCCTTCGGGTCAAAGCGGACGAAAGCGTCCATGGGCACCATGCCGTTTCCGAACACGCGTATCTCTTCCCCGTGCTCGTCGAATACGTAGGCTTCCAGAAAGCCGCGGGCCTCCAGCGCCTCGGCCCGGTCGCGGTCGAGCACCTCTCCCGCCTCCGCCAGAATCTCGCCGGTCTGCAGGTCGGTGACAGGTCTGGCCAGCTTCCGTCCGGCGGCGCGGCTCCATGCGGCCAGCTTTTTGTTGACCTTGTAGCGCCCGACGGCGGACATATCGTACCGGCGGCGGTCAAAAAACAGCCCGTCCAGCATGCTCTCGGAGCTCTCCACCGTGGGAGGGTCGCCGGGGCGGAGCTTGCGGTATATCTCAAGAAGGGATTCTTCTCTGGTGTGGCAGGTGTCCCGCTCAAGGGTGCTGACCATGCGCACGTCTTTTCCAAAGACGTCAAGAAGCTGCTCGTCCGTAACGGCGCCGGCCTCCGTATCCGAAACGCAGGTAAGCCAGGTCTGGGGCTTTGCCGGGTCGTACGCGCCCAGCGCCCGCAGAAGCCACGTCACCGGCAGCTTGCGGTTTTTATCAATGCGGACGTAGAAGATGTCGTTTACGTCCGTCTCATACTCGAGCCACGCGCCGTGGTACGGGATGGTCGTAGCGCCATAGAGAGGGACGTTTGTCTTGTCCGCGTGGACGTCGAAATAGACGCCGGGGGAACGGACGATCTGGGAGACGATGACGCGCTCCGCGCCGTTTATGATAAACGTGCCGCTGGCGGTCATGAGCGGGAAGTCGCCCATGAATATCTCCTGCTCCTTGATCTCCTCCGTCTCCTTGTTGCGCAGGCGTACGGAAACCTTCAGCGGGGCGGCGTACGTCGCGTCCCGCGCTTTGCATTCCTGCTCGGAGTATTTGGGCTCCTCCTTCATGGAGTAGTCCACAAACGACAGCTCGAGGTTCCCGGAGTAGTCCGTGACCGTGGCCACGTCCTTGAACACGTCTCTCAGCCCCTCCTCGAGGAACCATTGGTAGGAGTTTTTCTGGATCTCCAGCAGATTCGGCATATCCTGCGCTTCTTCAACGCGAGCAAAGCTCTTTCGCAGGGTTTTGCCATAGTATACGTCCTTCGGCATTGAAAAAAATCACTCCTTCAGCAATGACACGCCAGGGTATGTTGTTACAAATCCTATTCTCTATCTTGATTTTTCCGTCGGTTATTGGTAAACTATACGCAGAGAGTTTGGAAAGTAAAATTTCCCAGCTTTATTCAAATGGCATGCTATTTTACCATTTATTTGTTAGCATGTCAAGTTCTTTTTTGTATTCTGCGGCGGTCTTCACCGCCGCTTCTTTTCTGTCCGGAGAGGTGATTTCATTGGATTACCGCGCCACGCTGCTGCTGTATCTGGAGCTTCTGCTTGCGCTTGCCATGCTGTGGCGCGAGGGCCTTTTATCCTCCCCTGCCCGCCGGACGGCGGCCTTTGTCATGGTGCCGCTGGCTTTCGTGCTGCGCTACTGCTGCCTGACCTATGAAACGCTCGACTATCAGGACTGGCTTCTGGTATGGCTCGACTCCCTCCGCGCGTCCGGCCCCTGGCAGGGGCTCGGTCAGGCGATTTGGAGCTGCAACTACAACGTGCCGTATCTCTATTTCCTCGCCCTCATCGCGAACAGCGAGGTGTGGGATCTTCTTCTCATAAAGCTTTTCAGCATCCTTTTTGACGTTATCCTCGCCTGGGCCGTCATGCGCCTTGCGGGACTGTTTACGGACAGCCCCGCCCGCCGGCTTGCCGCCTTTATCGGCGTTTTATGGCTTCCCACGGTATACCTGAACGGCGCTCTGTGGGGCCAGTGCGACGTCGTCTACGCCGCTTTCGCCGTACTGGGGGTCTATCTTGCGCTGTCCGACCGTCCGGGCTGGAGCGTCGCCGCCGTCGCGGTGAGCATTTCCTTCAAGCTGCAGGGGATATTCCTGCTTCCTGCATATCTTGTGTTCCTTTTCGCGGGCCGGATAAAATTCCGGCACCTTTTCATCTTCCCCGCCGTCTATATCGCCACGCTCCTGCCCGCCGTCATCGCCGGACGGGACTTCCGGGAGCTTCTCACCCTCTATTATAATAATACCAGTTCTATCGGGGACGGGCTGAACTACAACTCCTCCTCCCTGTACGCGCTTCTGGACTTCAGCAGGATGCCCGCAAGCGCCGCCTCTGCGGTCGGTATCGCCCTGGCCTTTTCCCTGTGCGCCGCCGTTTACGTCTGGACGCTTATAAACCGCAGAAAGCTGAGCTCCCGCACCCTTCTGGGCGTGGCCGTGCTGTTCTGTCTCGGCATCCCCTTTTTCCTGCCTCATATGCACGACCGATATTTCTTCATGGCGGATGTTTTGACCTTTGCTCTGGCCGTCGTCGCGCCGCGCACCGCTCTTGCGCCGGTGTGCGTCAGCTTCGGGTCTTTTCTCGGCTACTACGCATATCTGAAGATGCGCTATCTCCTGCCCATGCGGTGGGGCGCGCTCGCCATGGTGCTGGCGCTGGCGATCACGGCGGGTTTTGTAATTTTTTCCGTGCGCGGCCCAAAAAGGGTGTTGACAAATGACGGGGATTTGATATAATCATTTAGTGCTTTGTGCGGGGGTGCTGGAATAGGCAGACAGGCAGGCTTGAGGTGCCTGTGCTCGTAAGGGCGTGTGGGTTCAAGTCCCATTCCCCGCACCAA
>CAZEXC010000067.1:0-9133 GCA_964516625.1 uncultured Oscillospiraceae bacterium
ATACGCAAGATTTTCATCGTATTTTCATCTGCCTGTCACAAACCGTCAAAACCTTGTTTCCCTGTCCCGCATCTCCCGCAAAGAGAACCGCGAACGGAAAAACAGGCGCGAAAAAAGCACCGCCGAGGCGATGCTTTTTCGATAAACGCTATTCAAAACAAAATCACTTTGACTGTTCAAAGAGCCAGTCTCTGACGGCGGTCAGACTGTACCCGTAATTGAAGGACGCCATATGCTCCATCCCGGTTTCCCCTTCTTTGAACACTGTCCCGGTTTCAAAACGTATCATGTTCGCGTCCAGTCCAAGGCTTAGAAGCTCCGCCACCGCCGCCGACTGTTTTTCCGCGTCGTCCTGAGCGTTCCATGTTCCATAGCTGTACGAAACGCCGTCCTCGTCAAACATGGCCATCACTTCATCCTGTCCGCCGGATGCCTTTTCGTCGCCGCCTGCCGTAATATAGAAAAATTTCTGCTCCTCCAGCCCCTGCAAAACGGATATATCCCACTGACCCGATACATACAGGCTGGCCGCGAACAAATCGGGATAGGTCGCGTTAAAGTAGAAAGAGCTCATGCATCCGCCGGATTGTCCCGTTGTGTACAGCCTGTCCGCGTCAATGCTGTACGTTTCCTGCAGCTGCTCGAGCAAGGTAACCGTCGCCTTTACCTCGTCCGACACGGTGGCGTCATCGCTGGCGGCTGTCTTTGTATAAGCCGGAACAAGGACAAAAGACGCATGCTTTGCCTGTTCTTCATCGGTAGCCCAAACCGTAGCGCCGTAATACTGTTCCACAAGCTGCTGCGCCGTTTTTCCCGTGCCCGTTGAATCCGGGATGAACAAAATCAGCGGATATTTCTCGGCGCTATCATAGTTTTCGGGAATATAAAGGCTATATTCAAAGGCCGTGCCGGTTTCCGCGTTTTCAAAGGTGAACTGCTCAAACTTATCGGCATTTTCGTCCAGCACAGCCTGAATTTCAGGGGTGTTTTCCGCCATGCCTCCGATGATGCCGCCGCGGCCTCCCTGCTGCATGTCTCCGCTTGCATCTCCGTTGTCCGTCTGCCCCTCCCCGCTTGCAGGGGATGCGGAACCGTCTGCTTCGGCAGCCGGGCTTTCCGAAACCGTCTCAGCGCCGGAAACATCCTCCGCATCATCGGATGTCTGCGCGGTATTCCCGCAGGCAGCCATCGACAGCAAAAGCGCCGCGCTCAGCAAAAGACCGGCAAGTTTTCCTTTTCCTTTCATTTCACAAAACCTCTCTTAAGCATATTTGGAGTATTTTATTATGCGAACTGCCATTCGCAGATTCTATAAGCGTGCGCTTGAGATCTATTCCAAGCTTATGACGGCTGCGTACAATCACAGCGAATAAATTCTATCAAAATCGGAGCCTTCCATACAGCAGAAACGGCATACTTGCCCGTTCCTTTACATGGTCGGCGCCATCATCTATGATATATTATAACTGATTTTTCCGTAAAAAGCAACGGAAGACCCGGCGCGATTTTTTCTCGCGCCGGGTCTCTGGCTGTTTTTTTGATACGGGACAATCATTTCCCGCACGCGCCGCTGTGGGGGCAGCTCTTGCAGACAGGATCTCCGTCTGCCTCGCTGTGGCCGCCGCAGGCGGAGCAGTCTCCGCCGCAGATGCTCACCTTGCTTCGCACCATCCCGCGGATTATCGCCGCGACGGCGATCAGGAGCACGGCGGAAATGATAATGGTCGCCGCGTTCGCCTTGAGCCACAAAAACATATCCGTCCCTCCCCGGTCATTTACCTGACGGTCAGCTTTTCCGCCTCTTTATAGGGCTTGGCGAGCATGTAGATGATAAACGCGAGGACGACGATGGCCACGATCAGGCCGATAATCTGCACGCCGCCGGCAAACAGCAGGCCGATCTGGTAGACGCACAGCGCCACCGCATAGGCAAACAGGCACATATAGCCGATAGCGAACCATGTCCACTTGGCGTTGTTCATCTCCCGCTTGATAGCGCCCATGGCCGCGAAGCAGGGAGCGCACAGCAGGTTGAAAATCATAAACGCGAAAGCCGCAAGCTTCCCGTGACCGCCGCTGAAGCTGTCAAAGTCTGCCGACACGCGATCCCAGATCTGGTCGCCGTTTTCCTCCAGCTCCTCCTCGCCGCCGGCGTCGTCATAGTTGTAGAGAACGCCGAAGGTCCCTACGACTTCCTCCTTCGCCACAAGACCCGTGACCGTCGCTACCGTCGGCCTCCAGCTTCCGAAGCCAAGGGGCTTGAAGATGAAGGACACGCCGTTTCCGACATTCGCCAGTATCGAGGCGTCCATGGACGTCACCTCGTCCTCGGAGATGCCCATCTTGTCCGCCAGAGAATCCACATACTCGTCCGTGACGAGCGCCTCGTCCTCAAACAGATCGTCCACCATGCCGAAACGGCCGTTCACGGAGCCCAAGCTCGACAGGGCCCAGATGATAATGGACGAAAGCACGATGATCGTACCGGCCCTTTTGATAAAGGACCAGCCCCGCTCCCACATGGAACGGATGACGTTCCCGAACGACGGCGCGTGATACGCCGGCAGCTCCATGACAAACGGGGCGGGATCGCCCGCAAAGGGCTTTGTCTTCTTGAGCATGATGCCGGAAACGATGATGGCGGCCACGCCGATAAAGTACGCGGAAACAGCCACAAGGCCGCTGCCGCCGAAGAGCGCGCCGGCGATGAGCCCGATGATAGGCATCTTCGCGCCGCAGGGGATAAAGCAGGTGGTCATAATGGTCATCCTGCGGTCGCGCTCGTTTTCGATGGTGCGGGAGGCCATAACGCCGGGCACGCCGCAGCCCGTGCCGATAAGCATGGGGATGAAGGACTTGCCGGACAGACCGAATTTCCGGAAGATACGATCCATGATGAAGGCGATGCGCGCCATATAGCCGCAGTCCTCCAAAATGGCGAGGAAGATAAACAGCACCAGCATCTGCGGCACGAAGCCAAGGACCGCGCCGACGCCCGCCACGATGCCGTCCGCCACAAGGCTGGTCAGCCATCCGGCGGCGCCTATGCTCTCCATGATAGAGCGGCTGCCCTCCGTGAGCCATTCCGCGCCGAGCACGTCGTTCGTCCAGTCGGTGAGGAAGCTGCCGAACGGCCCCATGGCCACCCAATAGACGATAAACATGACCACGGCGAAAATCGGCAGCGCCAGAATGCGGTTCGTCACGATGCGGTCGATCTTATCGGAGGCGGTCAGCTTCTGCTTGCTTTTGCGGGTTATGCACTTGCCGATGATGGAGCTTATGTACTCGTACCGCTGGGCGGTGATGATGGACTCCGCATCGTCGTCCAGCTCCGTTTCGCAGGCCTGGATGTCCTTTTCCAGATGGGCCACGGCCCCCTCGTCAAGGCCGAGCTGCTCGACGACCTTTTCGTCCCGCTCGAAGAGCTTGATGGCGTACCAGCGCTGCTGTTCCTCCGGCAGACTGTGGACGGCCACCTCCTCTATGTGGGCGATGGCGTGCTCCACGCTGCCTGCAAAGCGGTGCTGCGGAATGGGCTTTTTCCCGCTGCGCGCAAGCTCTACCGCCTGATCGGCCGCCTCCTTGATGCCGTCGCCCTTGAGGGCGGATATCTCGACGACCTGACAGTCCAGCGCCTCGGACAGCGCCTTGATGTTTATCTTATCGCCGCTTTTGCGGACGATGTCCATCATGTTCACGGCCACAAGGACCGGAATCCCCAGTTCCACGAGCTGCGTGGTGAGATAGAGGTTGCGCTCCAGGTTCGTGCCGTCGACGATGTTCAAGATCGCGTCGGGGCGCTCCTGCGTAAGGTAGTTCCGGGAAACGACCTCCTCCAGCGTGTAGGGGGACAGGGAGTAAATGCCCGGCAGATCGGCGATGATCACGTCCTTGTAGCCCTTGAGCTTTCCGTGCTTTTCCTCCACCGTGACGCCGGGCCAGTTGCCTATGTACTGGTTCGAGCCGGTCAGGGCGTTAAAAAGCGTGGTCTTGCCGCAGTTCGGGTTGCCGGCAAGCGCAATGGTAATGTTTTTGTCTTCCATAAGCTGTCTTCTTTCTGTGCGGAATCACGCACCGTTGACTGCGCCGACGGACGGCGCTTTGACTTATTGCTTTTGGCCGCCTGTTACCTGACGGCTTCCACGTCGATCATCTCGGCGTCGGCCTTTCGCAGGCTCAGCTCATAGCTGCGGGTAGTGACCTCGATAGGGTCGCCCAGAGGCGCGACCTTGCGGACGTATATCTCCTGCCCCTTGGTGATGCCCATGTCCATGATCCTGCGCTTGACAGGCCCGGCGCCGTTGAGCTTCAGCACCCGGACGGTCTGGCCGACCTTGGCCTCCTTGAGCGTCATGGCGTTTTCCTCCCTTCCTTTTCTCTTGGATTGATAATAAACGGACTCATACTGAGATCTTCATTGCCATCTCCCGGCTGATAGCCACCCGGGCGTCCATGATGTGTACGATAAGGTTCCCGCCTATCTCCGACACGACCGTCACCGGCGTTCCCACAACAAAGCCCAGCCCTTCCAAAAACTGGCGGGTCTCCGGCTTTCCTCCGACATGCGTGATGAGGCTGCTCTTTCCTTTTTCGAGCATGGTAAGCGGCATGAGGTCACCTCCGATAGTCTGCATGTATTAGTTTATTCTAACTTTTATGCAAAGGATAGGCGTTAGGAATCCCTAACGCAAATTTATTGTAGTCCGCGCGCCGTAAAAAGTCAAGATTAGAAAAGGTATCATCCCGTTTTTTCAGCATGTTGCCAAAAAACCGCTCTCCGCTTTCGTAAAAAATGTTAGTTATGCCAAACCGCAAGCCCGCATACGCTGGAACCGAAACAGCCGGCGGCGCGTATGACCGCCCGAAAAAAGCGCCCTGCGCGCGCCGTGCGGCTCGTTGGCCGCATAACGATGCGCGGACAGGGCGCTCATTCTCGCCGGGCGGCGGCGCTTTCGCGCGTTACGCCCGTTGCAAAAATTCGTCCAGAAACTGTATCTGCTCCGCCACGGGGAGACGGCGGCGCCGGACGCAGTTGTCGAGGTTTACGGCCTCGTAGATGCTCTCGTCAAAGACGGGGCAGGCCTTTTTATAATCCTCCATGGACACGTCCTCCAGAGGCGTTCCCGCATGGACGAGCCCGGCTGCGATGCCGTAGGCCTCCCGGAAAGGAACGCCGTGAGCCGCCAGCCAGTCGGCGCAGTCGGTGGCGTTTATGAAGCCCGTCCCGGCGGCCTTCCGCATGTCGGCGGCGTTGGCGGTCATGCCGGATATCATGGGCGCCATGACGGACAGGCAAAGCTTGGCCGTGTCCACCGCGTCGAAGACGGCTTCCTTGTCCTCCTGCATATCCTTGTTATAGGCCAGCGGCAGACCCTTTAGCACCGTGAGTATGGCCGTGAGGTCTCCGTAGACACGGCCGGTCTTGCCACGGACAAGCTCCGCCATGTCCGGGTTTTTCTTCTGCGGCATGATGGATGAGCCGGTCACGAAGCCCTCCGGCAGCGTGACAAAATGGAATTCCAGACTCGACCAGAGCACGAGCTCCTCGGACAGGCGGCTCAAATGGGCCATGAGCAGGCTCAGATCCGCCGTGAGCTCCACGCAGAAATCCCGGTCGGATACGGCGTCAAGGCTGTTGAGGCACGGCCCGTCGAAGCCCAGCGCGGCCGCGGTCATGGTTCGGTCGGCAGGGAAAGTCGTCCCCGCAAGGGCGCAGGCCCCCAGAGGGCACTGATTCAGGCGGGCTCTGGCGTCGGCAAGCCGTCCCGCGTCGCGCACAAGCATCATCGCATAGGCGCAGAGATAATGCCCGAAGGTCACAGGCTGCGCCCGCTGGAGGTGGGTATACCCCGGCATGACCGTGTCCGCGTTTTTTTCCGCCTGCTCCTTCAGCGCCGCGATAAGGCATCGGATAAGCTCCGTCAGCTCGTCGATTTGGGCGCGCAGGTACAGGCGCAGGTCGGTCGCCACCTGATCGTTCCGGCTGCGGGCGGTGTGCAGCCGCTTCCCCGCCTCGCCGATGCGCCGCGTCAGCTCCATCTCCACAAAGGTATGTATGTCCTCGGCGGTCATGTCGATCTGAAGCGCGCCGCTGTCGATATCCTCCAGAATACCCTGAAGCCCCGCGCGTATCGCGTCCGCGTCGGCCTGAGGTATGATCCCCTGACGGCCAAGCATTTCGGCATGGGCCAGAGAGCCGGTGATGTCCTCCCGCCACATACGGCTGTCAAAGCCGATGGAGGAATTGAGCTGTTTGGCCGCGTCCGCCACAAGGCCGCCCCAGAGATTAACCATTGGCAAGCCCCGCGTCCACCATGGCCTGCACTTTAATGGGAAGGCCATAGAGATTTATGAAGCCCTCGGCATCCTTCTGGTTGTAGTCGGACTGCCCGAAGGTGGCGATCTCCTCGGAATACAGGGAATACGGACTCCAAACGCCGGCGTTTATCATGTTGCCCTTATAGAGCTTCAGACGCACCTTGCCGGTGACGCGCTCCTGCGTCTTGTCCACAAACGCGGACAGCGCCTCGCGCAGGGGCGTGAACCACTGGCCGTTATACACGAGCTCGGCAAAGGTGATGGAAAGGCGCTGCTTTTCGTGGAGGGTCATCTTGTCAAGGCAGATGGACTCCAGAACGCTGTGAGCCTTGTAGAGTATCGCGCCGCCCGGCGTCTCGTAAACGCCGCGGCACTTCATGCCGACAAGACGGTTCTCTACGATGTCCAGAAGACCGATGCCGTTTGCCCCGCCAAGGTCGTTGAGCTTGTAAATGATATTTTTAGCGCTCATCCTCTCGCCGTCCAGCGCCACGGGTATGCCCTTTTCAAACTCCAGCGTCACATAGGTGGGCTTGTCCGGCGCCTGAATGGGCGATACGCCCATCTCCAAAAATCCGGGCTTTTCATACTGCGGCTCGTTGCCGGTGTCCTCGAGATCGAGCCCCTCGTGGGACAGGTGCCACAGGTTTTTGTCCTTGGAATAGTTCGTTTCCCGGTTTATGCGCAGGGGGATATGGTGCGCCTCGGCGTAGTCGATCTCCTCGTCGCGGCTTTTGATGTCCCACTCCCGCCAGGGGGCGATGATCTTCATATTGGGCGCGAAGTGCTTGATGGCAAGCTCGAAGCGAACCTGATCGTTTCCCTTGCCGGTGCAGCCGTGGGCGATGGCGTCCGCTCCCTCCTTGACGGCGATGTCCACAAGACCCTTGGCGATGCAGGGGCGGGCGTGGCTCGTGCCGAGCAGGTATTCCTCATACACCGCGCCGGCTTTCATGGTGGGGATGATGTAGTTGTCTACATAATCGTCCGTCAGATCGAGGACGTACAGCTTCGAAGCGCCGGTGGCGAGGGCCTTTTCCTCCAGCCCCTCCAGCTCGTCGGCCTGTCCGACGTTGCCGGACACGGCGATGACCTCGCAGTTATCGTAATGCTCCTTGAGCCAGGGAATGATGATGGATGTGTCGAGCCCGCCGGAATAGGCAAGGACGACCTTTTTGATGTCGGACATGGTTTCTTCCTCCAGATGGTTTCTTTTTTCATCGACAGGATTGTACGCCGATGAGATGTGAATATCAATAGACTTATTCACAAATTTATGAATATTTTCGTAAATATTTCTTTAACGAGCGAATATTCACTGAAAAAATGGATAAACCGGGCCCGCCGCGGCCTAAAGCCCTTTTTCGTACAGCGCAAAAACCGCGTCGATGATATCGTCGTCCGTTTCCATCGAAAGGAAGCTCCCGCCGTCCTCGGCGCTGTCGCCATCCACCCGGGAAACGGAAAATACGAAGGCGTCGCCCTCATCCGCGCCCTCCATGGGCGTGACGGGACGCAGGATCATATACAGACCGTTATCATAAGGCACGTCGGCCACGGGGACAAAGCCTACCCGTTCGCCGCGTTCGTTCGTCAAAAGAATGACATCCGGCGCATCGGACATGGAAACGCCTCCCTTTCCCTCTCATGCCCGCCCCATGCGGGCGCGCAGCGCGTCGGTGATGGCGGCCTCAAACACGGACAGAGCCGCGGTATGGAACTCCCCGAGCTTTCCCGCCGCGGCGGCGGCGGGAAGCTCCGTCTGACAGTAGGCGTCCACGTCGATGATAAACTCCCGCCGACGGTTGGGGCGCGGGTACTCGCCGTTAAAGATGCCGTAGCGCACGGTGGCGCGATCCGTGCCGTAGTTCAGCTCCGTTGAACACATATGCCGCGCCAGCGCCCCGTCGTTTGCCGCGAAGCGCAGGCCGCCCAGCAGAAGCGGGTTTATATACTGCTCCCAGAAATCGGCTCCCAGGCCAGTCCCCGCGTCCGCCTCCGGCAGCTTGATTTCATTTATATAGCGCATACCGAGACGCCGCAGCTTCATGTCCGGGTACTGCGCCGCCATAGCGTCCAGCACGTCGAGAAACGTGTCCCGCAGGGACGCGTACTCCTCATAGCTCCGCTCCTCCAGAAACATATATTCGCTGCAAAGCGCCACGCGGCGGGTCTTGTCCTCCGTCCAGAAGTTGTTCTCGATGTAATTCATGGTGCGGGTATCCTTTACCGGCCCCCGGGGCGTTTTCTGGACGTGTACCTCCGACTTTGTGCGGTTCAAGCGGTTTCGGACGGGAAATGCCTCCAGCGCAGCGAGGATCTGTTCGTCCGGCTGCACCAGCGGGACAGTCCCGGCGGCAAAATCCGCCCGCACAACGACCTGCGTGATGAAATGGTTCCGATATAGCGGCATAAGCCCGCCTTCCTTTCGTATTTTATACCCTGATTATAAGGGAAAAGGGCCGGATTGTAAAGTATCCGGCGTCGGAAGCGGTTGACAACCGGCCATTGAAAATGATATAGTATCAGCGTTCCGGCCCTTTCCGTCATACGGAGGTGTATCGAAGTGGTCATAACGGGCCTGACTCGAAATCAGGTAGCCCGAAAGGGCTCGTGGGTTCGAATCCCACCGCCTCCGCCAAACCGAAGCCCTGAAAGCCTAGGCTTTCAGGGCTTGCTGCATTCTGCCAAAAAATATGTGTTTTATGTGTTTTCAGGCGGCGGGAATGACGCTTCCGCCCGATATTGGAAGGGAACGCTTCCCGGCGGGGATCGGTGTCACTGCGCGGGACAGGGCTCCTTTATCCGTATC
>CAZEXC010000068.1:0-8984 GCA_964516625.1 uncultured Oscillospiraceae bacterium
CCCGCCTTGCGATTTTTGCTGATTTTTATTCGTCCTGCGGCGTTTCCCGGATAAAGACATCATCCTCGCCGCCGGGGGCAGCCGGCGCCGGTTCGGGCGCGGCGTCCTTTTTCGGCGGGAGCTCGCCGTGGTCGCAGAAGTAATCGAAATCCGGGCCGTCCATGGACTCATTTTCCAGAAGGTATTCCGCCACGGCGATGAGCTGTTCGCGGTGCTCCGTGAGAAGATCCTCGCATTTGGCGGCGGCCTCATCGAAGATGCGCTTTACTTCCTCGTCGATGACAGCGGCGGTTTCTTCGGAATAGGACTTCGTCGTGCCAAAATCCCGGCCGATGAACAGGCTGTGGCTCGAGTCGTCAAAGCTGATGGGGCCGAGCCGATCGGACATACCGTACTGCATGACCATGGCGCGGGCAGTCTTGGAAGCCTGCCGGATATCGCCGGAAGCGCCGGTGGAGATGTCGTCCAGAAAGAGCTTTTCAGCCGTACGCCCGCCAAGGCTCATGACGATCTCCTCAAACATGGCGCTGCGCGCCTGAAAGGTCTTGTCCTCCGCCGGGCGCATGAGCGTAAAGCCGCCGGCCTGACCCCGGGGTATGATGGTGATATAGTGGACGGGATCCACATGCTCGAGGTACTTCGCGGCGATGGCATGGCCGGATTCGTGGTAGGCTGTGAGCCGCCGTTCTTTCTCGGAGATAACGCGGCTTTTCTTTTCCGGCCCCATGGCCACCTTCAGGATGGCGTCGTCGATGTCCACGTTCATAATGAACCGCCGATGGCGGCGCACGGCCAGCAGAGCCGCCTCGTTCAGGAGGTTTTCGAGATCCGCGCCGGAAAACCCGGGCGTGCCGCGGGCAATGGAGTTGAGATCCACGTCGTCGCCCAGAGGCTTTCCCTTGGCATGCACCCGCAGTATCTCCTCCCTGCCGCGCACGTCCGGCAGGCCGATATACACCTGACGGTCAAAGCGCCCGGGGCGCAGGAGCGCGTTATCAAGGATATCGGCGCGGTTCGTGGCCGCCATGACGATAACGCCCTCGTTGTTCGTAAAGCCGTCCATCTCCACCAGAAGCTGGTTCAATGTCTGCTCACGCTCGTCGTGGCCGCCGCCGAGGCCGGAGCCTCTCTGCCGTCCCACGGCGTCTATCTCGTCGATGAAGATGATGGCCGGAGCGACTTTCTTGGCCTGATCAAACAGGTCGCGCACACGGCTTGCGCCTACGCCGACATAAAGCTCCACGAAGTCGGAGCCGGAAATGGACAGGAACTGTACCCCGGCCTCGCCCGCCACGGCTTTCGCCATAAGGGTCTTGCCGGTTCCCGGAGGGCCGACGAGCAAAACGCCCTTGGGTATGCGGGCTCCCATATCCGTATACGCGGCAGGGTTTTTGAGAAACTCCACGATCTCCTGAAGATCCTCTTTCTCCTCCTTGCATCCGGCCACGTCGGCAAAGGTCTTCTTTTTCTGCTCGTCTGTGGCCACACGGGTGCGGGCCTTGGAAAACTTCATGACGCCGCCCGCGCCGCCGCCGGCGCGGTTCATCATCACATACCACAAAACGCCGAAAATGACCATGAGGATAAGGTACGGCAGGAAGCTGACCCACCACGGCACCTGAAAGCCCTCGTCGTAATCGTATTCCGTCAGGATACCCGCGGCTTTCTGCTCCCGGATGAGGTCGCCAAGGTCGCTGTTGAACTGATCCACGTCAAGCAGCGTCCGGCTTATCTCCGTCTGGCCCTCGTAGGGCTCGCGAAGCTGCAGCGTGAGCACGTCGCCGGCCACCACGAAGGATTCCACCTGCTGCGCTTCAAACAGGTCGATGATTTGGGAGTATGTCAGCTCCACGGAAGTGTTTCCGCCGGTGAGCGCAAACACCGTCGCAAGGAAAATCAGAAGCACCAGAGCGTAAAAGCCGATGTCCCTCGCTCTTTTGTTGCGGGTAGGGCGGTTGTTGTTGTTGCTGGAATTGTTTTCCATACAGAATACCTCAAGCTTGATGATTTATGAATATATTTCCGGCTTTAATACGCCGATATAGGGAAGATTTCGGTAGTGCTGGTCATAGTCAAGACCGTAGCCCACCACGAAAGCGTCCGGGATTGTGAAGCCCACATAGTCCGCCTTGACGTCCGCCGTGCGGCGCTCCGGCTTATCCATAAGCGTCACAATCCGAATGGAGCTGGGCTTCCGGGCGGCCATATAGTCCGTCAGATAGCGCAGCGTGTTGCCGCTGTCCAGAATATCCTCCACGATAATGACGTCGCGGTTTTCGATGTTCTGAGAAAGATCCTTTTCTATCTTCACCGCCCCGGTGGAGGCCGTGCCGGAGCCGTAGCTCGACACCACCATAAAGTCCACGGTGCATTTTATATCGCAGGCGCGCACAAGGTCGGCCATGAAAATAAAGCAGCCCTTCAAAACTCCCACGAACACCGGCGTCCGTCCGGCATAATCGCGGGCTATCTCCCGGCCAAGCTCCCGGACGCGCCCGCGAAGCGTTTCCTCGTCCGCGAAGACGGATTCGATATCCTTATGCAAGGCCGCGCCCTCCTTTCTCCTGTTCGGACAGGGAAAATTCTATTTTCAGCACATTCGCGTCTCCGGGACGGGCGCACACCCGTTCCGCCCCTCCGACGCCGAACACGCCCAGGATGCCCGCCTCGTCCCGCAGGACGGGCACGACCCCGCGCCGCCATGAAGCGACGCCGTTTTCCGCAAAAAGCGCTTTCAGCGTCTTCGTGCATCCCCGCCCGGCCGGACGGAACCTGTCGCCCGGTTTTCTGGCGGTAATTGTAATACTACCACATATATTCGCATATTTGAAGTAAAAAGTGTTGAACGACTTGTAAACATCTTTCGGACAAGCGGCCAAATTTTCGCATCGGACGAAAAGCCCCGCCTCCTCCAAAGACAGCTCCTGCCCCGGAAAGATCGTCCGCTCCGAAAGCTCCCGGGGCTCCGGCACGCCGAAAACCAGCCGATCTCCGGCAAGGCCGACGCGCATGCCGCGCACATCCGCAAAGCCTCCGCGGGCCGCCACTGACAGGATCGCTTCCGTATGCAGAGCCGAGAGCTCCCGTCCCGCCATCAGACGCACCGCCCGGCACATGACCGGCTCCGGGAGCGTCAGGAGCTTTTTCGCCGGAAGGCTCCCGTTCTCCGCGTTTTCGCGCACAAAATCCCGGGCAAGGCCGGAAAGATATTCCTCGTCCCGGCGCAAAAGCAGCGTCATGCGGCTTACGGCCTCCAGAAGCGCCGGATTTTCCGCCCGCAGAGCCGGGATGGCCGTATGCCGGATGCGGTTTCTTTCGTAACCGTCGCCGGCGTTTGTGGAATCCTCCACATGGCCGACGCCGTTTTCCCGCAGATATGCCTCGACCGTCTCGCGGGAGGTGTCCAGCATCGGGCGCACGACGCGCCCCCGCACGGGCGGGATGCCGCACAGACCGCAAAGCCCCGTTCCCCGCGCCAGATGCATCAGCACCGTCTCCGCGTTGTCGTCCGCCGTATGAGCCGTGGCGATGACCGCCGCGCCGAGGCTATCCGCCTCCCGCTCAAGAAACTCATAGCGCATCCGTCGGGCGGCCTCCTCCGTTCCCAGACGGCAGTCCGCGGCAAAAGCCGCCACGTCGCCGCGCCCGGCGGTAAAAGGTATATCCCTTTCCCGGCAAAAATCCCGCACGAACGCCTCGTCCCGGTCGGCCTCCGCGCCGCGAAGCCCGTGGTTGAAATGAGCCGCCGCCACACGGTAGCCAAGCTCCGGCAGGCGGCACAGCAGATACATCGAATCCGCCCCGCCGGACACGGCGCACAGGATGAGTCCCTCCTTCGGCAGAATATCAGTATTCATCTTCGTCATGGCGGCGCTCGTCGTTTACATAGCAGGTAAACTCCGGCATCCACCGCAGATAGATCGTCCCCACGCGGCCGCGGCGGTTTTTCAGCACGATGGCTTCCGCGGCGTTGGGATCCTCGCATTCGAGGTTATAATACCCCTCCCGGTACAGGCCGATAACGGCGTCCGCGTCCTGCTCGATGGAGCCGGATTCGCGCAGGTCGGACAGCATCGGCCGCTTGTTCTGGCGCGCTTCGTTGGCGCGGCTTAGCTGGCTAAGGCACACGAGCGGCACGCCGAGTTCCTTGGCTGTGACCTTCATCATGCGGCTGATATCGCTGACGGCCTGCGTGCGGCTTTCGTTCGACCAGCTATGGCCGCTTCCGGCGCTCTGCATAAGCTGGAGATAGTCCACCAGCACAAGGCCGAGGTCGTCTATCCGGCGGCACTGGGCGCTCATCTCCGCCACGGTCATGCTGGGGTTATCGTCGATGCGGATATCCACGCGGGACAGCGTCCCCGCGGCTTCCGCAAGGCGGCTCCACTCCTCGGGGCTCAATCGTCCCCGGGTAAGCTGATAGTTGTCGATATGGCTCTCGCTTGACAGGATGCGCATAACAAGCTGCTGGCGGCTCATTTCCAGCGAGAAGATGGCCACGGTCTTGCCGGAGCTTTTCGCGGCGGACACCGCCATATTCAGGGCGATGCTCGTCTTTCCCATGCCCGGGCGGGAGGCGATGAGCACAAAATCCCCGGGATTGAGACCCATGAGGCACTCGTCTATGTCCGTAAGCCCCGTGGAGATCCCCGGCACGCGGCTTCCCTGCTCCGACGCGGCGGATATCTGCTTGAGCACGTCCTGAAGGATATGCGTCAGCGGCACGAGGCCGCCGGCGGAGCTTTCCTTACGCAGGGCGTATATCTTTCGCTCGGCAAGCTCAAGGGCCTGTTCCGCCTCGGCGGAGCCGCCGTATACAAGCTCGGTTATCTCCGCCGCCGACGCGCCGAGCTGCCGCAGCAGCGCCCGCTCGCGGACGATGGCGCAGTAGTCAAGGACGTTCGCCGCCGTGGGCGTAACGTCCATGAGCTCCACAAGATACCGCTGGCTCGTCTCCTGCCAGCAGCCCCGTATCTTCATCTGGTCGAGAACGGTGACGGGATCCACCCGCTGGCCGGTGCTGAACATGGAAAATATCGTCTCGAATATCTCGCGGTTCGTGTCTATATAGAACTCCGTGGCCTTTACCTTGTTCACCACGTCCGGGATGCAGGCGGGGTCGATGAGCATAGAGCCCAGTATCGACTGCTCCGCCTCCGGCGAATACGGTGTCCGGCGGCCGGTAAGCTCATCCATGAAAACGTCTCCTTATGTGATACTTCCCGTGCGCCGCGCGGTCACTTTTCCTCCGTCACCATGACGTTTATGACGCCGGTTATCTCATAGCCCAGCTTGCATTTGACCTGATAGGAGCCGAACTGCTTGATCGGCTCGGTCTGCACGATCTGGTTTTTCTCCACGGTGATATTGTGCTGGGCGGCAAGGGCCTCGGATATTTCCTTCGAGGTCACGGAGCCGAAAAGCCGGCCGCCTTCGCCGCCCTTTGCCTTGATTCGGACGATCACGCCGCTGAGCTTTTCGGCGTATTCCTGCGCCTGCGCCTTTTCGCGGGCGATCTGCGCCTGACGCGCCCTGTCCTTGAGGCGCATGGCGTTGAGGTTATCCGCCGTGGCTTCCAGCGCAAGGCCGCGGGGCAGAAGATAGTTCCGCGCGTAGCCGTCGGATACCTCCTTGAGCTCGCCTTTTTTCCCCTGACCTTTTATGTCTTTTTGCAGTATGACCTTCATGTTCCTGCCTCCTTAATTTTTCCCGTCGCGCTTATTCCCGCTCCTCCTCGGAGAGGTATTCGTCTATGGCGGCTTTCAGACGCTGGAGCGCCTGCTCCACCGTGATGTCCGTTACCTGCGCCCCCGCCGCGGATTTGTTGCCGCCGCCGCCCAGCTTTTCCAGCAGCACCTGAACGTTCATGCTCCCGATGCTCCTTGCGGAGAATATGACGCCGCCCTGAACGGGGTACAGCACCACCGACGCCTCGATGCCGGATATGTTCAGCATCTCGTCCGCCGCCTGAGCGGCAACGACCCGCTCCACTTCCCGCTCCATGGCCGCGATACAGATATTGTCCCGATACACCTCCGCCCGCTCCAGAATGGCGTAGCGGGTCACGGTGCTTTCAAAATCGTTTTGCATGAGCCGCTTGACGGAAACGGGATCCGCGCCTGCACGCCGCAGAAACGCCGCCGCGTCAAAGGTGCGCTCGCCGGTACGCATGGTGAAATTCTTCGTGTCGGTCACGATGCCGGCCAGCATAGCCTCGGCCTCGAAGCAGCAGATATCCTCCTGCTCCACAAGCTCCTGCAAAAGCTCGGCCATCAGCTCGCACACGCTGGAGGCATACGGCTCGTAAAACGTCAGCGCCGCGTTTTCGATGTAGCTTGCCGCCCGGCGGTGGTGGTCGATAACGACAAGACGGCTGATGGTCTGCAAGAGCGCCTCGTCCTCCACCTGCTCGGGCCGGTTCGTGTCCACCACCACGAGAAGGCTCCGGGAATTTGCCTGCACCATGGCCTCCTTCGGCGTAACGAACACATCCTCGTATTCCTTGTGCTTTTTCAGCTCCTCCACCATATCGCCGCATGCGTTCGGCCTGTCGCTCAACACGATGCGCGCGCGCTTTCCGCAGGAGCGGGCGATGCAGCATATGCCGACGGCGGCGCCCAGCGCGTCCATGTCCGCATAGCGGTGGCCCATGACATATGTGGTGGAGGCGTCTTTCATAAAGGAGCCGAGCGCGTTTGCCACGACGCGGCTTTTCACCTTCGTGCGGGTCTCCACCTCCGTGCCGCGGCCACCGAAGAACTCGAAATTCATCCTGTCGCGGATAACGGCCTGATCGCCGCCGCGGGACAGCGCCATCTCCACGCTCATGGACGCAAAGCTGAAATTTTCCTCCAGCGACGCGCCCTCGATGCCCACGCCGACGCTTATCGTGGCGTGGATGCCGGAGGTGTTGACGATAGAGTGCACGTCGTCCACAACGGAGAATTTTGCCTCCGCCAGCCTGTCATAATGCCGGCGCTCACAGATATACATATATCGGTCGCGGTCAATGCGGCGCAATAGCCCTCGCGTTCCCTCCACCCACTGGGTGAGCTTATCTTCTATCCCGTTTCTGAGCTCGTTTTTCGCCCGCTCCGTGGCGCTGGTCTTTGTTATCTCATCGAAGTTATCCAGCAAAATGAGCATGACGACCGGCCGGGAGGCGGCATACTCCCGCTTGATATCGTCATAGTCCGTGACGTCTATCCAGTAGGTGATGCCCATGGGCGCGGAAGCGGGCTCCTCTCCCTGCGCGCGTATGAGATTCCCATGCACCTGAAAGCGGCGGTCACCTATCTCCACAAGCCCCGGGCAGCGGGTCTTTCCCTCCATGATCCACTTTCCCTGATAGCCCGGCACAAGGTCGGATATCGACACGTCAAGCTTCGGCTTTTTCTGACCGCAGACGGAAAAAAACTCCTGATTGCCCCAGACGACGCGGCCGGAGTCCAGCAGATAAGTGGCCATGGGAAGCGGGAAATTCATCATGGCGCTGTTTTGCGCCTCCTCCGTTTCATAGGCCACGGATTCGATGTATTTCATCAGCTCCCGCTGGCGGCGGCGGCGGAGAACGCGGTTGGCCACAAAAAACACGATCGCCACAGCCGCCTCCGCCAGCGCAAGATAGCGCTCCTTGAAAAAAACGAGCGTCACCGCGGCAAAGACAAGGAGGCTGACGATATAAAGGTTAGAGCCGAGGCTCTCCAGCTTGTTGCTGAGCTTGTTCATGGCATACCGCTCCAAATCATGATTTGATTATTATATCAGATACCGCCAAATATTACAACCCGCGACCTTCGCCCGCTGCGGCTTTCCGGGGCGGGCAAAAGCAAAAAATCCCCCCTGCCGGGAGGGGATTTGGCAGAGCGGGCAGACTCATGGCATTTTTTGACGCATTTTCCCGCATAGCCGCCACATACTTTGATACAGCCGCGGCAAAACTAAAAACGAGGTGACCGTATGAAAGCTGTAATACTCTCCGGCGGCGAAGGGACCCGCCTGCGGGACATATCCGGCGGTCTGCCGAAGCCCATGATGCCCCTTCTGGGAAAGCCGCTGCTGGAGCATACCGTCGCCCTTTTGCGGCAAAACGGATTTGACCGGCTCTGCTTCACGCTTCACTATCAGCCGGATGTCATATGCCGCCGCTTCGGGGACGGCGAGCGCTTCGGCGTGCATATAGAGTACCGCCGGGAGACGGAGCCGCTCGGCACCGCCGGCGCGGTGAAAAACTGCATGGACTTCATCGGCGGCGACAACGTCCTCATCATGAGCGGCGACAGCGCCTGCGATTACGATCTGGCCGAGCTTTTTCAGGGACATAAGGCGGGCGTCACCATTGCTCTGGCCGCCCACGCGGAGCCGCTGCCTTACGGCCTCGTCGTCACGGACAGGGCCGGGCGCGTCACGGGTTTTCTGGAAAAGCCGAGCTGGGAGCGGGTCGTCACCGATCAGGTCAGCACGGGCATTTACGTCCTGTCCCCCGACGTCCTCAGCCGCGTCCCCGACAGACGGAAATATGATTTTGCAAAGGATCTGTTCCCGGAGCTTCTGCGCGACGGCGTCCCCATGACCGGGCGGGTCATGGACGGTTACTGGTGCGACATCGGCACGCCCCGGGCTTACTATCAGTGCAACCTCGACGCCATCGACGGGCTGTACCGTCTGCCGGACGGGGCAAAAACCGCGCGCCGGGTGTTCCCCTGCCGCGACCGGGCGCGTCTCATGGGCGCGATGAGCCGGTCTCTGGCGGAGTTCGGCGCGGATTTTTCCGACGGGCTCACGATCGAAAACGAGCACGGGCGGGCGCATCTTGCCCCTCTGCCCGATCGGTGCGCCCTCGCGCTGGAGGGAGACGCCGCCGCCGTCCGCGCGCTGGAGGCTCTCGCGAAGAAGCTCGAACAGCGCGGCGGCGCGTAACGCGCGCCTGTGGGGAGCGCTCTTTTTGCTCCGTCACGAACCGCAGACGCAAAAAAATGAAATTA
>CAZEXC010000069.1:0-8814 GCA_964516625.1 uncultured Oscillospiraceae bacterium
ATCATGATCAGCGCAAGAAACAGGGCAATCGTTTTTTTCATGTTTGTTCGTCCTTTCTGCAAAGTGTTAATTCTATCGCAATATCATTATAGCCTCCGCTTCCCGCCTCCGTATAGAGTATAGTTTTGCCCCCAAAGGGCGAAAATTGGCCTTTGGAGGCAATAAATGATAGTTTTTTATTTCACGGTATCGCTATGTATCCAGCCACTTTTTCTTGCCGATGCTTTTGGCGTACAGGATGAAAAGGCCGACCGCGACAAGGATGAACAAAAGCGCGGGATACTGCCGAATAAGCGTGTTGTCCGCGGTGCCGATGCACTCGCTTCGTTCGGTTTCCGGCGGCTCTACGGTACGGCCGGAGAAATACGCCGTCATAGCGGACACAAGATCGTATCCCGTGGCTTTTGCCTCATGGGGTTCATAGCCGAAGGCGCCGGCGGCCATGGCGGCCGGACAGGCGACGGTGATCGCGTCGGCCCCGGTCTCCGAAACAAGCTCCGTGACGCGAGCGCCGGCCGGCGCGCTGGGATCATACTGAAAGGTGAAGCCGGAAATCTGCGGGAACCCGTCGAAAGCGGAGGCCGTTGTATCGACCTTCTCATCCCCTCCCACTGTCACATGGGAGACGCCGTTTTCCAGCCAGTCCAGAAGCTCCGCCCGCGTCAGGGTCACGACGACAAGCGCTTCCGCTTCGGAGAACACCGCTGCGATATCCTCCTCATATACCTCACCCGGCTGGAGATTCGCCACGATATACCCGCCGTTTACGATAGCCGCGTCCGCGCCGGTAATCAGCCGGACGGCGTCTGCGGCCACATCGCCGAGAGGCGTTTCCTCTACGGCGGAGCCGGGCGGGTTGGCGCCCTGCAGCAGACGCGCCAGCTCGCCCACCGGCGCGTCCGCCGCCGCAAGAGCGGAAACCGAAAGCAGCGCGGCCAGAATCAGAAAGCAAAGAAACCGTTTCATTGGCCGTCAAGCTCCCGCTGATAGCTGCGGCTTCGGTATACGCCGGGCGTCATGGCCTCATAGCGCTTGAAGGCTCGGTTGAAGGTCAGTACATTCTGATAGCCCACAGCAGAGGCGATTTTTTCCACCGTGTAGTCCGTGCTCTCCAGCAATGCCTTCGCGGCGGTGAGCTTTGTCCGATGGATATAGTCGATGAGCTTCGTCCCGATATAGTTTTTGAAAGTACGGGAGAGATAGGAGATGCTGATGTCAAAGACCTCGCACAGCTTATCGGCGCAGAGATCCGCGTCCATATAGTGCTTGCCGATGTACTCCGCCACCAGATTCATGCGGTCGCAGGGCGTGATGACTGGCGTCGTGAAGTAGTTTTTGAACTCGTTGAGAACCATGTTCATCTGCGTCTTCATCTCGTCTACGGAGATGGCGTCCTCCATGCCTTTCAGCATCCGATGGACACTGTATATTTTGGATTCCGGCTCATAGAACGGTACGCCAAGGATGGAATACAGGGTCTCGATCTTGTTGCAGAGGCGGTGCTTGAGGCTGATGGAAGCGGCAAAGGAACGGCATTCGATGTCAATGATACGGCAGACGGCCTGATAGGCTCCGTCAAAATCCCGGCGCATGGCAGCGTTATAAAACCCCTGCTCCAGTCCCATGAGCAGCGCCGCGTCGCGGCGGCTGGTACGGCGCATCAGGTCGTTCATGTCTGTTTCCGTGATAATGTCCTTGGGCGCGCCGTGGATGACCACGGACTCCATATCCGTGTACATGATGTGGCGCAGATCCTCCAGCCGGGCGTCCAAATCGTTTATGCTCTCGGCCAGCGGCTCGATATACAGCTGGAGCCGGACGCTGTGGGTACGCAGGATCTTTTTCCGGCAGAGATCGCATATTTCCAGAAAATCCCGGTTGGCCTTTTCGCGGCGCGCATCGTCCAGCGGGGCGTTATCGTCCCAGTTCACGAGCACATACATGTCTCCGCCGCTGGTGAAGGGATGTCCGCGATAGCTGCGGGGCAGCTGCTCCACAAAAAGCGCCTGTACGGTCTGCTCGTCTACGCGGGGCAATCCGCCGGGATCCCGCGCCGCGAAGGAACGTTCGGGCACATAATCCAGGATATTCAGCGCCAGCAGGAAGAATCGGCCGCTGACGAGCCGGAAGCCGTATTTCTGAAACATCCGGCTCTCCAGAAGGCGCCTGCGGGTCCGATCCGTCACGAGCTTCTCTGCAAACAGACCCGCCAGAAGCTCCTTCGGCACGGCAATAGTATCGCTGTTCGCCTGCGCGCCGGGACTTTCTCTGCTCAGATCCATACGACCGCTCCTCTCGCCGGCAGATGAGTTCACTGTATCATATTACAGCAATAAATGCAATTTACGTTCTTTCCTCGGGCAGGCCGTTCAGCTCCCGGATTCGATGACAGGCCGCGAAGTGATCCGGGAAGACCTCCTCAAACACAGGCTCCTTCACATGGCAGATCTGCGCAGCGTGGGGGCATCGGGAGGCAAAACGGCAGCCGGGCTTGGGATCGACGGGGCTTGCCAGCTCTCCCTGCATGATGGCGCGTTTGCGTTCCCGATGGATATTCGGAACGGGGATCGCGGACAACAGGCCCTTGGTGTAAGGGTGCAGCGGCATACGGAACAGATCCTTTGCGCCGCATTTCTCTACCATGGAGCCAACGTACATGACCAGTATATCGTCGGAGATATGCTTCACAACGGACATATCATGGGTGATAAAGACATAAGAGATGTTCCGCTGCTCCTGAATATCCTGCAAAAGGTTCAGCACCTGCGCCTGGATGGACACATCCAGCGCGGAGACCGGCTCGTCGCAGACAATGAACTGCGGCTCCAGCGCGAGAGCGCGGGCGATGCCTATGCGCTGGCGGCGTCCGCCGTCCAGCTCGTGGGGATAGGCGTAGGCCAGCCGGCGGGCAAGGCCGACGGTGTCCATCAGCTCAAAGACCCGCTTGTCCAACTCCTCCTTTGTCTTAAACACATGATACGTTTTCAGCGGATCCGCGATCAGCTCCGAGACGCAGTAGCGCGGGTTCAGGGAGGAAAAGGGATCCTGAAAGATGATCTGCATCTCGCGGCGCAGTTCCAGACGCCGGCGCAGCTTGACATGAGTGACATCCTCGCCCTTGAAAAAGACCTTTCCGTCCGTGGCGTCCAGAAGACCCAGCAGCACCCGGCCGAGGGTGGACTTGCCGCAGCCGGATTCGCCCACGACGCCCAGCGTCTTGCCCTCGTCCAGCCGGAAGCTCACGCCGTCCACGGCATGGAGCGTGCCGTTCGGGGTCTTGAAGTATTTTTTCAGGCTTTCCGCGCGCAGAAGCTCAGCCATGGTTCGTTTCCTCCTTCTTCTCGTATTGCAGACAGTGAACGAGATGACCCGGCTCCAGCTCCGTGATGGTCGGACAGCGCTCCGCGCAGTCGGCGGTGGCGTTCGGGCATCTCGTGTGGAATTTGCAGCCGGAGGGCAGATTCGCGGGATCCGGCATAAGGCCGGAGATGTGCTGAAGCCGCCGCACATCCTTGTCGAGACTGGGCAGAGAGCCGAAAAGCCCTTTGGTGTACGGATGAGCCGTGCGGTCAAAGATCTGCTCCAGATCTCCGGCCTCCACGATTTCCCCGGCGTACATGATGGCGACGCGGTCGCAGGTTTCCGCCACGACGCCGAGGTCGTGGGTGATAAGAAGCACAGAGGTGCCGAGCTGCTTTTTCAGGTCGTTTATCATGTCCAGCACCTGCGCCTGAATGGTCACATCCAGCGCGGTGGTGGGTTCGTCCGCGATGAGCAGCTTCGGATTGCAGGCCAGCGCCATGGCGATGACGACGCGCTGCTTCATGCCGCCGGAGAACTGATGGGGATAGTCCGAGCCGCGATAGGCGGGAATGCCCACCAGCTCCAGCATCTCCCGGGCGCGATTCATCGCGTCCTGCTTGCTGCCGCCGCTGTGCAGATGCACCACCTCGGCGATCTGATCCTCGACCCGCATGATGGGGTTCAGCGCGGTCATGGGATCCTGAAAAATCATGGAAACGCTGTTGCCCCGCAGCTTCCGCAGGTCGGCGCCCTTCATTTCCAGAACGTTCTCCCCGTCAAACAGGATCCGGCCACCCTTGACCTTTCCGGGAGGATCCGGTATCAGATTCAGTATGCCCAGCGCCGTGGTGGTCTTGCCGGCGCCCGTCTCGCCCACGAGGCCCAGCGTCTCACCGGCGGATATGGAAAGGGACACGCCGTTCACGGCGCAAACCGTCTCCTCGCTCGTCTCATAATGGATGACGAGATCCTTGATCTCCAGTAATTCCTTGCTCATATGACCCTCCTCAGCGCTTCAGCTTCGGATCCAGCGCGTCGCGCAGACCATCGCCGAAGAGATTGAATCCGAACAGCGTCAGCATGATGGCGATGCCGGGATAGGTGACCAGGGGATAGAAGTCCCGGATATACGTCCGTCCGTTCGCCATGATAGAGCCCCATTCCGGCGTAGGCGGCTGAACGCCCAGCCCGATAAAGCTAAGACTGGAGATCTGAAGGATGTTCATACCCAGACGGAGCGTGGTGTCCACGATGATGGGCGCCAGCGTGTTCGGGAGGATCTGCCGGAATATGATCCTCATATTGCGGCAGCCCAGCGCCCGGGCCGCCTCCACATATTCCTGCCCGCGGATGCTCATCACCGTGGCGCGGACGATGCGGGCATAGGACGGGATGCCGCCCACGGAAATTGCCAGCGCCGTATTGAACACGCCGTTTCCCAGCGCCGCGGATATGGATACCGCCATCAATATGCCGGGGATCGCCATGAGGATATCCATAAAGCGCATGACGATGATCTCATACCAGCCGCCGAAATAGCCCGCCGTCGCGCCGAGAAAGCCGCCGATGACAAGCGCGATCCCGACGGCCATGATGGCTACCAGCAGACTGATCCGGCCTCCGTAGATAATGCGGCTGAGCAGGTCGCGGCCATAGTTGTCCGTTCCCAAAAGGTGCTGTGCGCTGGGGAATTGGAGCCGGGCTGTGGGATCCTGATCCATATAATCATAGGGCGCGATGACATCCGCGAAAATCGCCATCAAAATCAGCAGCAGCACGATGACCATGCCGATAATGGCAAGCTTATTGCGGCGCAGCCGTTTCCACGTCTCCTGAAACTGACTGCGGCGTTTCATTTCTCTCTTCTCCTCCATTACGCCGCCTCCTTTGCCGCGGTTCGATCCCGGCTCTTTTTCTTTTTGCCTCCGGAATACATTGCCATGATCCGCGGATCAATGAAGCCATATATGAGATCGACCGCAAGGTTCATGACGGAGATGCACAGAGACAACAGCAGAACCGTGCCCTGCACCACCGGATAATCCCGGCTGTTGATAGCGCTCATCAGCAGAGATCCGATGCCGGGGATGGTAAAAATGTTCTCAATGATGACGGAGCCTGCCACGATGAGGCTGATTTGCATACCGATGACCGTCACCACCGGGATCAGGGCATTTTTCAGCGCGTGGCGGTAGAGGACCGCCCGGTCGCTTAGTCCCTTGGCTTTGGCGGTGCGGATATAGTCCTGATGGATGACCTCCAGCATACTGGAGCGGGTCTGCCGCGTGACCGAGGCGATGGGCGACAGACCCAGCGCCAGCGCCGGCAGCACCCAGCCCTTCCAGTCGGCCAGACCGCTGGCCGGGAACCACTTGAGCTTCAGCGAGAAGAGAATCATCATCATGAGCGCCATCCAGAAATTCGGCATGGACGCGAAAAACAGGGACAGCACCGTCACCGCGTAATCCATCGCCGAGTATTGATGCGTGGCCGATACAACGCCGATGGGGATGCCCAGGATCGCCGTAATCAGCACGCCGATAAGCCCCAGCTTCAGCGTCGTGGGGAAGCGGGACAGAAGCTCATCCCGCACAGCGCGCTTGGACTGATAGGAGGTCCCCAGATCGAAATGCGTCACGATGCCTTTGACATAGCGGTAGAACTGGACGAAAAACGGCTGATCGAGGCCCAGCTCCGCCTCCTTTGCGTCGTACTGCTCCTGCGTATAGTTGGAGCCCAGCAGCGCCTGCACGGGATCGCCGGGGGTAAAGTGGTTAATAGTGAAGACAATGAAAACCACGCCCAGCAGCACCGGTATCATCCAAAGCAGCCGTTTTACTATGTATTTTACCATATTGCTCTCCTTCCTGCGGGGATCAAACCGTCTCCAGAACGATCAGGCCCTTGAGCTCTATGCCGGGCGTAAGCTCCGTCTGATCGCCGTCCACGGTCGCCCGGAGCGTTTTCCCTTCCGGCGCGCGGACGGAGGCATTTTTACCGATCACAAGCCGATTCAGCATCGAGACCCCGGTCACCGTCCAGACGGCGTTGTCCTCCAGTGTCAGGCTTATATCGTTCGCGCCGTTATAGTGCGCCCGGTTCCGAAGATGGCCCAGATGATAGTACTGTTTCATGCCGAAGTGCGTGTTCTGCTCGCCGTTTTCATCGACATGAATGGAGGATGTCGGGGCGATTCGTCCGGCGACCTCGGCGTTCGCACCGAAGGTGAGCTCCAGGGGACGGGCATCCTCCCCGATATACCCGGAGGCGTTATAGAAATCGCCCTTCACGACAGTGTTTCGGAAGCTCGCCGTAACGCGATCCTCGCCCGCGACCCCCGGCGCCTCATAGTCTATGCCGGGATAGCCCGCAGGCTCATTATATTCGGTATTGAAGAACGGCCCGTAGATGTGGGAGGGACGCACCTTGCCGTCCGGCTCCCAGGGCGGGTCGAAGTGGGTGCCGACGGCTTTGTCATCGTTGTCCATGACCTGTAATATGATCCCGTCGCCGGGATCGATGACGGCGTCGTCCACGTCGATGCGGACGGTACCCGCCTTCAGAAGGAAGGCGGAAAATTTGCTGTGCACCTCCGTCTTTTCCCGGAGGGTGACGGAGCCCCAGTCGTGGGCCATGAAGCCGAAGCCGTCGCTGTTTATGATCGTAAGATTTCCCTTACCCTCCAGACCGCTGAACACAGGCTCCTCGTGAGTGCCTACGTCATAGCCGGGATAGACCTTGCCGAAATGGTTCACGAAGCCCTTTTTGTCGGGATTCGGGATGAAATAGTGCTGGCGGACGTCGAATGTCCCCTTGGAAGAGGCGTACAGCGCGTCGCCTCCGCATATCACGGCGGCATAGGTACCTACGTTCATCGTGACGCCGTAGAAAAATTCCGTCACGTCGTCGATGACGTAGGAGCCGTATCCGCTGCCGTAGCGGGTGGCGTAGGGATCGCCGGTCTGCCCCTCGCCCAGCGTTTCGATCTTTGTGTCGATGACGGTCAGCACGATATCGCTGCCGGAGTCGGTGGAGATGACGCCCCACTGGTTGGCGTACAGCTCGGAGTCCACGATGGTGACGGTGCCGCAGTCGCCCATGGCGTTCATGCCTCGGGCGCTGCCGGTCAGGCCAAGCACCCAGGGCGGCGCTACCATCAAACGCTGGTCGCAGCAGTTGCGGTAGCCCGCGTAGACCTGCCCGCCCATGACCCTATAGCGGACATTTTTCATGAGAACATTCGCATAGCTGTCCACAAACACCGCCGGACGGGCGACGCCCCGGGTCAGGATGTCCACGTTTTCCATCACGACCTTCGCGCCGTTGAACGCGCCGATCACAGCGCCGAAGCCGTTGAAGTCGCAGACGTGTTTGCCATCGCTCTGGCTGTCAAAGATAAAGCTGGAGTTTTTAATGGTATAATCGCCGCCGTTGTTCAGCACGGCGGTGAAGTTATCGCTGTGGGATTCCACGGTGATGCCGTCGGCGCCCTCGTCATCCCAGTGCCCGCCCTGCACAGCCTCGCTGACGGACTTTTCCGGCACAACGCCGTCCTTCTCTACCACCAGCGCCGCACGGTATGCGTCCACGCCCCTCGGTGTGTACCAGCAGAAGCCTTCTTTGTATGCGTCCGTCAGGACGAGCGTGGCGTTTGGATACACCTTGCCGTCCAGCGGCATCTCCACGCCGTCCACCAACAGGGTCGGCAGTTTACCGCCCATATCTACTGCGGTCGTTCGTTTTTCCATCATAAGATCGTCCTTTCTTACCGTAATCCCATGTGATTTAATTTTAACATTCCCGCTGTTTCATCCGCAACGGCCGGAAGGTATCGCTTTTTGTCGATAAAGCTATCGTTTGTTATCCAAACGCACGAATGTCGGCGTTTGGGAAACCAAATCGCCGGCATGACGAAACTGCAAATACAACAGCCCGGGCCTTTGTGCCCGGCTTTTATATCCGCAGATAATGGGTTCCCGCCGCCGGGGATAGTCGAACGATAGAGCCTTTTCAGCCCTTTGTTTTCAAGGCTTCCAGAACGCAAAATCAAGGGGTGTGCTATCCTAATTCCCTACCCGACTTTTCGCGTTCTATTTTTCGACTACACATATCACCAAAGCGGCTTTCGCAAATGCACATTTGACAAGAGCGATCCACCGTGTTAGCCTGTAATTGGGTTATTTACCAGCTACTTTTGGAGAGGAAGGCCAGGACATTCAGACAACTCAGACACCGACCATGATCAGGCTTTGACGTTGAAAATGGGAGGTCAAGTTTGAGTCGAAAGAAAAAGCTTATCAACCATTCAGACATCCCACAGTATGCCATCGAGTCGATTGCCCGCTGTCTGTGGCCGGACATCCTGGCCAGCTATGAGAGCGAGGAGGGCCAGCGCGAGTTTGCCGAATGGCAGGCGAAGCAGACGGCTGTTTCAGACATAGAAGATACATGACCAAGAGCGGCGGTGCCATCACAGCACCGCCGCCCGCTTCTATTCAGGTGTCCAATGGG
>CAZEXC010000070.1:0-8477 GCA_964516625.1 uncultured Oscillospiraceae bacterium
CGATGCAGACGAACTCCGCGATGGTACGGCCAAGCTGGACCTGTGTGGCCGACCACGCGCTGTAGCTGGTGATGATGTTAAGGTGGTCGTTCTGAAGGCCGGAGTACATGAACATCAGTACGATGCCCAGGATGTTGAACGCAATCACATATGCGCCAAATTTCTTGTTTTTCAGCATTTACGCTTTCCTCCTACAATTTTTTTGTGAGCGTTAGGGGTTGGGGTTCAGTCTTCCTTTTTCCTGGCAGCGGGTACGGCCTTGCCGAAGGAAAGCATAAGGACGGCAAAGACAACGACAATGATGATTGCCATGACGATTTCGATGGTTCCCCAGTTGTGCGCCTCAGGGTCGTAGTTGGGGTTGGCTACCTCGACGGTCTCCTCGGCGGATGCCTCGGCAGACGCCTCGCCGGAGGCGGAAGCGGCTTCCTGAAGAGAATAGTAGTAGACGGCGTTGCCTTCCGTGGCCGCGACTACGTCGCCGCAGACGTCGCACTTCCAGGTGCCGAAGTCGGCGTAAGTACCATCCTCGTTCACGACCGCGTCATACTGGTAGGTGTAGGAGTGGCCGACAGCCTCCTCCAGCACCGTGCCGCAGACAGTGCAGACCACGGGCTCCGTGCAGGTGGCGGCCGCCGCGCTGGGCGTGTGGCCGGCGGCGGGGATGACCTCGGTGTAGCTGTCACCGCATACGGAGCAGGTGTAGGTGATAGCGCCGTCCTCGGTGCAGGTGGCGTCCTTCACGGAAGCGACATAGCTGTGCTCGCCGGTGGGAACGGTCTCGACCGTGTAGGTCAGCCCGCACAGGCTGCACGTATAGGTCAGAAGTCCTTTCTCCGTGCAGGTGGCTTCCTTGGTGATTTCCACCGAGAAAGCGTGATTGCAGTCGGCCTGACTGGCAGTTGCCGTCGTCGCCGCCGCCGCGCCGGAAGCGAATGCCGGACATACCAGAACAGCCGCCATGAGAACAATTGCGAGAATTTTCTTCATTGTTTGCGTCTCCCTTATCTTAAAATGGATAAATGCTTATTGAATTGTAACATAAGTTTTCAAAAATGCCAACACCTTTTCCGTTAAATTTATAATTTTGCAAATAGTTGTCACCATTATAACAAAGCGACAACAACCTATTGCTTTGGTCTGTTGAAAGTGCCCCAATTTGCGCCGCGTTTTCTGTAAAAAATGCCGATACGCGATCTTCCGCCTTTTTCAGACAAAAAAATTTCCCGTTCCTTTTTCGGGGAAACGGGAAATCTTCCTGTCTTATAGGCGCTCCGGCGCTCAGCCCAGACCGTATTTGCGGTTGAACTTATCCACGCGGCCGCTGGTGTCCACCAGCTTCTGCTTGCCGGTGAAGAACGGGTGGCACTTCGAGCAAATCTCGACCGAGATGTTCTCGCGGGTGGAGCCGGTCTCGATAACGTTTCCGCAGGCGCAGCGGATGGTCGTGCGGTAATACTGGGGATGGATTCCTTCCTTCATGGCGGTTCACCTCTTCGTAAAGCTGTCTTGAGTGCGTAAGATACGCCGTTACAAGACGCAAAAAGCATAGTAACACACCTTTTTGAAATGTGCAAGCTTTTTCGCGTCATTTGCTTATTACTTATTTATCATGGCGTCCCATATTTTCCCTGCCGGACGGGAGCGGCATCTCCACCGCCTGCTTCCGGCGCAGGTACCACAGCACCGCCCCCCGCACCGGCTTTCCCGTAATGCGCTCCATGGCCGCGGCGTAGGCGGCGATCTGGGCGGTATGGCGCTCCGGCTCGACGCGCGCGTCCGTTTTGAAGTCGATGACCGTGAGCCCGTCCGCCTCCTCGATGCAGCAGTCCACCACGCCCTGAAGAAGGATCTCCTCCCCCTCCGGCGCGGCGGGGAACCACTGCCGCGCCGGGCAAAGGAGGGAAAAGCGGAACTCCCGCATCACATGCCCGGCCCGGAGCAGACGCCGGCCAATATCGGAGCGGAAAAACGCCAGAATGTCCTCCGGCGGCACGGCCTCCGCCTGACGCCTGTCGAGAAAGCCGAGGCGCTCGAGCCGTTCGATCTCGGCGGCTATCGCCTCCGCGCTCCCCGTTTCCCGAAGGTCGATGTGCTGCATCACAAGATGCGCGGCAACGCCCCGCTCCGCGCCGGTGAGGGGCGCGTCCTCCCGGCTCAGCTCCGGCTTTCGGAACGGCCGTGGCCCCTCGCCCTCCGCGCCGGGCAGGAGAGCCGCTTCCGGGTCGGCCTCGTCCTCCAGCCGCTTTATCTCCGTGGCCGTGAGCTTCGACGGTACCGTCACCGCCTCGGCGTAAGGGTATGTCCACGACAGCCGCTCCGCCAGCGCCCGGATGTCCTCCGGCGCGGCGGCGGCGCGGGGCTTTTCCGGCGGCGGCGCGGTCTTTTCCGTCTCCGGCGCTATGACGCGCAGCTTGATCGTCCGCCCGCCGTCGGCTGCCGCCGCGCGCATGAGCCACTGGGCGATATTCTGCGCCCCGGCCAGCACGCGGGGGCTGAGGGCCCCGTCGGAGGGAGGGCCCATGGCGGCAAGCTTCTCCGCCGCGCCCGGCTGGACGCAGGTCATGATCAGCCGCTCTCTGGCGCGGGTCATGGCGACGTAAAGGACGCGCTCCTGCTCGGACAGCTCCTCCATCTTTGTTTTCTGTTCGATGGCGCGCCATGGCAGCGTGGGGTAATCGACGCCCTTTTCCATGTCCGTGATTCGCATGCCGAGACCAAGCTCGCTGTGGCACAGCGCCTGCCCCGTCCCGCCGCGGTTCCAGCGGTGGCTGTTGTCCGCCAGAAACACCACGGGAAACTCCAGACCCTTCGATTTGTGGACGCTCATGATTTGTACGCTTCCGTCCGCCGCCGCCGTCGGCGGCTCCAGCCCCTTTTCCTCCAGCCGGCGCAGCCATGCCGTGAACCGAAAAAGGCCGCGGTTCCCGTCCTGCTCGAACCGGCGGGCATATTCATATAGCTGCATGAGGTTCGCGGTGCGCTGGAGCGCGTCCGGCATGACGGCGCAGGCGGCCATGAGCCCCGTGCGGTCATAGAGCCAGCGCAAAACGCTCTCCGTCGGCTCATCCCGGGCAAGCTCCCGCAGCTCCTCCAGCACGGACACGAACCGGGCGCAGCGCCCGTCCGTCTCCGCCCGCAGGCGCAGCGCATCCCAGAAATCGCCTCCCGCCGCGGCGCGGATGGCCGTCAGCTCGTCCGGCGTAAAGCCGAAGGGAAGCCCCCGCAGCGCCGCGATGAGCGGCACGTCCTGACGGGGATTGTCCGCCGCCGCCAGCATGGAAACGGCAAAGCTCACCTCCGGCTGGGAGAAAAACGCCCCGCCCTGCCGGGCGCTTACGGGAACGCCCGCCTCCGCCAGCGCCCGCCGGTAAGCCGCGCCGGAGGTCCCCGGCGTGCGAAGGAGGACGGCCACGTCCCCGTATTCCATGGGGCGCGTGCCGCCGCGCCCGTCGGAGACAGGCTCGCCGCTGTCCACCATAGCCTTTATCCGCGCAGCCACATAGCGCGCCTCCGCGGCGGCGGCGGAGGGCGTCCCGTCCCCGCCGGAGGCGTCCGTGTCGATGACGCAGAGCTCGGGAAGGATCTCCCCGGCGGCGGGATAATCCGCCCCCCGCACGAGCCGCGCCTCGTCGTTATAGTCGATCTCCCCGAGCGAGGGGGACATGATACGGGAAAACACGGCGTTGCAGGCGTTCAGCACCGCGCCCCGGCTTCGGAAATTTTCCCGCAGGAGCACGCGCCGGGCGTGTTCGTCCTTTTCAAAGGCGGCGTATTTGCCGTTAAAGATGGACGGCTCCGCCAGACGGAAGCGATAGATGGACTGCTTCACGTCCCCGACCATGAAAAGCCGCTCCCCCTCACCGCTGACCCGTCGGAAGATGAGCTCCTGCACGGCGTTCACGTCCTGATACTCGTCCACCATGACCTCCGCAAAGCGGGCGGAGAGCGTATGGGCCAGAGGCGAGGGCTCGTCCGCCTCCGGCCCGCACAGAAGCCTGAGGCAAAAATGCTCCAGATCGGAAAAGTCGCACGCGTCCGCCCGGCGCTTCCGCGCGGCGTACTGCCGGTCGAGCGCGGAAACCAGCGCCATGAGGGACCGGAGGGCGGGTCTTGAGCGCCGGATACCGGCAAGGAGCGAGGCGCTGTCCCCGGCGAGGTTTTTTTGCAGCTTTTTCACCGCCTCGCGGCTGCCGTCCCAAACGGATTTGACCTTTGCCCTGGCCGCCTCGTCCGTAACGCCGCGCGCCGCGCCCAGCCGGGGATAGCCGACGGCCAGCGCCGCCGCCGTCCTGTCCCAGCCCTCCCGGGAGGCGCGGGACACTCCGCGGAAAAACGCCGCCGCGTCGGAAAAGCTTTGGCCGTAGCCCTTCATAAGAGGTTCGTTTCCCGGCTGCGTCAGAAACGCCAGCGCGTCCTCCAGCTCCCGCGCCCGGAAATCCGCTTCCTCCGCCGCGTCGTCCAGCAGATACCGGCCCCAGACCGTCTGCCCCGCGTCCGTAAGGCCGGACACGTCGAGCATGGAAAGCTTTTCCTCCGCCCATTTCTCCGGCCAGGGCCGGCTCTGAAGCTGGGCGTGCAGAGACAGCACGAGCTCGCCCAGACGCGCGTCGTCCCGCCCGGCCCCGGCGCTGTCCACCAGAGCGCGGAGGCCGTCGTCGCGTTCGATGTTTTCATAGGCGCTGTCCAGCACCTCCTCCAGCGCACGGGAGCGCAGCGCCCCGGCGTGCTCCTCGTCCAGCACGGAAAACCCCGGCGAGATACCGAGCAGATGGGCGTTTTCCCGCACGACGGAGGTACAGAAGCTGTCGATGGTGCCAATCTGCGCGCGGTACAAAAGGGCGCTCTGGCGGCGCAGGCGGCGATCCCCCGGGTCCGCCGCGGCCAGAGCGTTCAATTCCGTCAGGATACGGCCGCGAAGCTCCGCCGCCGCCGCGCGGGTGAAGGTGATGACGAGAAAGCGGTTTATGTCCTCTCCCTCCAGAACGCGGGAGATGAGCCGCTGGGTAAGAACGCGGGTCTTGCCGCTCCCCGCCGCCGCGCTCACAAGAATGGGGCAGCCCCGCGTCTCGATGGCTTCCCGCTGGGCGGGGGTATAATTCAGATCACTCATGTCGGCCCTCTATCCTCTCCCACGCCTCGTCGGGCGTCAGACTTTCGCGCACGCGCCAGCAGTCCCGTCCCTCGTCGAACATACAGGCCTTGCCGTACTCGCACCAGACGCAGGCGTTTTCCCGCGCATTTTTGAACCACGGATCCGCCTCCACGCTCCCGGCGCGGAGCTCCGCCGCCATGTCCTTCAAGGTGCCGTCGATATACCGGCTCAAAGCGCCGAACTGCTCAAGGCTCGCGAGATGCGCGGCGCTGTCCTTCGTGCAGCCGCCCGTTTTGGAAAGCTTCACGGGCAGGAAGCGTTTTTCCGCCCCCGGCTCCATGGCCTCTATTACTTCCCTGTCGCAAAGGATAAGGCCGCTCCGCCGGGCGCTCGTGCGCCGGAGGGCGGCAAGCTCCTCGTCCGTCACCTCGCCGTCCGTGCGGACGACGGAAAACCGCGCCGGGAAATACAGCACGCCCGCCGGGCGTATCTCCTTTGCACCGTAACGGCTCCCGCCGCGCTTTTGCAGCGTGAAAAGGTACAGGAGCATCTGCATGTCCATGCCCTCGCACACATCGGACAGGGAAAATTTCTTCACGCCCGTTTTATAATCGGTCACGCGGATGTATAAGACCCCGTCGTTTACCCAGCCGTCCACCCGGTCGGCCCGGCCCGTCAGCCGGACGCCGTCTTCCCCGTCCGGGTCGGAAACGCCCGCCGCCGAAAGATCCAGCTCCAGGTCGATGGGCTGGAATTTCGAGTCCTTCAGCTCCTGCCGCATGTCCTCCGTCACGCGCCGGACCGTGGCCCGGAGCCGCCGGAAGAGATACTCGAACCGCGCGCTTTTCTGGGAAAAATCATCCATCTGCTCGCGGATATATTTGTCCACATACGTGTCGGTGATTTCCCGCACCCTTTCCTCCCCGACGGCGGCAAAGCCGCCGGTTGCCATGACGTCCCGCCCTACGTTTTCGAGGATATAGTGCATGAACGTGCCGTAGTCCCGCTGGTCGAAGACCGCCCGCCGGCGGGGCCTGGCTTTCAGGCCGTACTGCAGGAAATAGGCGAACCGGCACTGCCCGAAGCGCTCCGCGCGGGAGGCGGAAAGGACGGGCTTTTCCCCGTAAAGCGCCCGCACCGCTTCACCGCTGAGGCTTCCCCGTCCGGCTCCGGCGCTCCGCACAAGGGCGGAAAGCTCCTCGCCGCGGCCCTGCTGCCGGAGGTATTCCCGCGCGGCAAGGCATTCCGAAGCGCCGCTCCCCGCCTCGCCCTGCACCGCCAGAGTGAAGGCCGCTTCCCGGGAAAACGTCCGCGCCCGCAGGATATCGCCCTTTTCCGGCGTAATGCCGAAAAGCGCCCGCGCCCGCTCCGCGATAACGGACGGGCGCGCCTGCGCGCCGTCGTCGCCGGTCAGGGGCCAGCTTATATACAGCGATTCGGACGGCAGGGTCAGACAGCTATATATCCGCCACAGCTCGCGGGAAAAATCCTCCTCGGCGCTGCCGAGGGAAAAGCCCAGCGCGGATAGGGCCTCCCGCTCCTCCGGCGTGAACGCCCCGCCGCCGTCGTCCGGCGCGGGGATCCGTCCGTCCTGCGCGCCGAGGACGAAAAGATGCTTTATGTGCCGACGGCGCATCCGATCGATCTCCCCGGCCTGCACCCGGTCGAGAGACACGGGGATGACGCCCACGTCGTATTTCGACAGCATCAGACAGAAAAGGCTCTGGAACTGCTCCGCGTCCATGGACATATCCCCCAGAACGGCGGAAAACTGCTCCAGCGCGGAGCAGACGATGTCCCACAGCCGCCCATACTCCGCCGCCGTCTCCTGTCGGCCGGCCGCCTCCAGCTCCCGGGCCCGTTCCCCGAGCCTTTCGGCAAGACCGATATCCTCAAGGAAGCCCGCCAGCGCCGCCGCCTGCTCCCGCGCCGTCTGCGCCCGCTTCCCGGCCGCCTCCAGCCTTTTCAGCGGCGCTATGATCTGCCCGCGGAGCTCGTTCAGCTCCTCCAGAAGCGCGCGCGAATCGTCGTCGAACACGCGGTTATACCCCTCCGGGTGCATGGTAAACGGCCTGTCCCACGCGGCGCCCCGGATGTTCCACAGGATCACGTAATTTTCCAGTCTGTCGCACTGCTCCGGGCCGATACCGGCAAGCCCCGTCTTGAGAAAGCCGAACATCGCCTCGTATTCGTAGCCCCGGGAGACCGCCTCCAGAGCGCTGGAGATAAAAAGCGGCACGCTCTTTCGCAGGATATCCCCCCGGCCGGAAAGGAAAAGCGGCACCTCGTACCGCGCGCAGGCGCTCTCCAGCGCCGTGCGGTAATCCCCGAAGCCGCGCACGGCTACGGCCATCTCCCGCCAGCGGACGCCGCCCCGGGCAAGCTCCGCCATACGCGAGGCCGCAAGCTCGCATTCCTCATACGCATCCGCCGCCGTCACAAGGCGGATGGAGCCGTCGTTTTCCGGCGGCGCGTCCCGGGAAAAATCAAACAGATGAGCGCAGAAAAAGGAGAGCGCGGAACCGCCGTCCTCCGGCTCCATCCATTCCCGGGAAAGCGTCTGGCCATATTCCTCCGCCGTTTCGGAAAGCCACCGCGCCGTCCCGGCGGCGAGGGTCAGCGCGCCGTCCTGCCCGTCCTTCGCGCAGGTGAGGCACACGGTCAGCGGCGTCCCGGCGCGGATAAGCTCGCGCAAAACGCGCTTTTCCAGCTCCGTAAAGTCGGAAAACCCGTCCACATAGAACCGGCCCTTCACGGCGGGGCTTTCCCCGATAAGCTCCGCCAGAGCCGCCATCGCGTCCGCCGGATCCGCGGCGCTCCGCCCTTCGGCGGCGTTATACGCCTCCAGCACAAGGGCCATGTCCCGCAGCTTGTCTCCCAGCGCGCCGGGGAAGCCTTCCGCCGCTTGTGACAGATCCTCCGCCCCGATGCCGGCGGCTTTGAGCTGCTCCACCGCGCCGAGAAGCGTTTCCAGAAGACGGGGATCCCGCCGCCCGCCGCGGTACACCCGCAGGCTGCCGGACACCGCATCCATCGCCGCGGCCATGCACAAAAGCCGCCCGCCGCCGTCGAGACGGCGGCGCTCGCCGCCGCACTGGGAGAACACCTTCCGGGCAAGACCCGTGAAGGACAGGACTTCCCCGTACAGGCTCAGCCCATCCCCCGCCGCGAGGCACAGCTCGCGCTCGGCCTCGTGGCTGTACTGCTCCGGCACGATGAGCGCCATACCGCCCTGTCCGGCGCGCACATTGTCCGCGATCTCCCGAAAAACGCGGGCGGTTTTGCCGGCGCCCGCCCGGCCTAATATCAAACGTACCATATCTATATTGTACCATGAACGGCGGCAAAAGGGAACACGGCGGCAGCATTTACTTTTTGGGGC
>CAZEXC010000071.1:0-8410 GCA_964516625.1 uncultured Oscillospiraceae bacterium
TTCAATCGAACATTTTTCGGGTATAAAAGCTCTTGTCGAGCACAACGGAGAGCTCCGTCAGGATCACGTTCATGCCGTCCGTTCGGTACGGACGCTCCGGCTGGCGGAAGTTTTTGATTTCCTCCGGCTTTGGCCGGGGCAGGGTGATGCGTAAGCTCGTGCCTTTGTCCGGGCGGCTTTCCATGATGAGCGCGCCGCCGTGACGCTCCGCGATGCCCCGGACGACGGCCAGACCAAGTCCCGCGCCGGAGGCGGCGTCCGGGATGCCGCCGGGTATGTCGCCGTAGAGCTCCGCCATGCGTTCCGATGTGATGCCGCTGCCATTGTCGTCTACGGCCAGAATATAGTGTCTATCCCGGCAGGAGAGGCTGACGGCGATTTGCTCGCCCTCCTGCACATGGAGAAGGCTGTTGGAAAGCAGGTTCAAAAGCAGTGTCTCAAGAAGCTTTGCATCCGCCATGACAAAGCACGGCTGTTCCGGCGCGCTGAAGCGGATGCTGATGCCCATCGCGCGAATCAGATTTTCCACGGAGGCGCAGGCGTCCCGGCATAGATCGTCCAGCGGTATCAGGCAGGGAAAGAAGGGAAGGTCATCCTGAGCCAGATGGCAGGCTATCGCCATGTGGTCGTGCAGGCGCTTCATGCGGTAATAGCAGCGATAGAGGATGCACGCATAGTCCCCCCGCTTCGGATCCTGCTCCATGTCCGGGTCCTTTGTGATGCCGTCGATGGAAAGACGGGCGGAAAGGAGATTATTTCCCAGCTCCTGCAAAGCCCGCGTCCAGCCGGGAGACGAGCCTCTGGCGTCGTTCCGCCGGTAGACGCAGAGGAGCGTAAGCCCGTTTTTGCGGACGACGGTGGCGTCATAGCTCGTTTCGCCGAGCTTCAGGCTGGCGAAAAAGCGATCGGAGCTGTCCGAGAGGATGTATTCCGGGATGTACATTTTCGCCGGATCGCCTGTCCGAAGGGGGAAAAGGGCCTCAGCCGCGGGATTTGCAAAGGCGATGATTTCGTTTTCTATGCCGATAACGGCGTCGCGGCTCATCTCAAAGAGGCCGCCAAGATCGGCTGCACTATGACTCATATCCATATTCTCTCTTTTATGAAATCCGGGCTTGTCTCATTCTGACGCATATTTTACCAAATTTCGCGCCAGAGAGCAATCCCCGCCGGAAAAAGTTGGCGGCAATGTTGACAGTGATGATATAATAAACAATAGGCATATCCTGTCCCTGTCGGGGAAAGCGTACCATAGCGCCGCTTTCGCGGTCGATCAACGATATAACAGGAGGAAAAAAATATGGTGAAGATCGGTATCAACGGTTTTGGCCGCATAGGACGTCTCGCGTTCCGCGCGGGCTGCGAGCGGGGAGACGTGCAGTTCGTGGGAATAAACGCGCCGGACAAAACGCCGGAGCAGCTTGCCCACGCGCTGAAATACGATACGGTTCACGGCCGGTTTCCCGGCACGGTGAGCTGCGATGGGGCCGCGCTTGTGGTAAACGGCGTGCGCGTGCCGCTTTTGAACTCCCGCAATCCCGCGGAGCTTCCCTGGGGCGAGCTCGGCGCGGAATATGTGCTCGAATGCACGGGAAAATTCCTCACGGCGGGCTCCGTGCAGGATCATCTTGACGCAGGCGCGCAGGTCGTCGTGCTGTCCGGCCCGTCGAAGGACGACACGCCCATGTTCGTTATGGGTGTCAATAACGATACCTTCACCCCGGACATAAAGGTTCTGTCGAACGCCTCCTGCACTACGAACTGCCTTGCGCCGCTGGCCAAGGTCATAAACGATAATTTCGGCATTGCGGAGGGGCTTATGACTACCATCCACGCCGCCACCGCCAGTCAGAACATCGTGGACAATTTCAACAAGAAGAACTGGCGTCTTGCCCGGAGCTGCTTTGACAACATCATCCCCACCAGCACCGGCGCGGCGAAGGCTGTCGGGAAGGTGATCCCCGAGCTTCAGGGGAAGCTTACCGGCATGGCGATGCGCGTGCCGTGCGGGGACGTGTCCGTCGTCGATCTGACGTGCAAGCTCAAAAAGCCCGCATCCTACGAGGAGATATGCGCCGCCGTGAAGGCCGCGGCGGACGGCCCGATGGCCGACCAGATACTTTACTGCGACGAGGAGGTGGTTTCTCAGGACTTCCGTACCGAGGCGCACACCTGCGTGTTTGACGCCAAGGCCGGCATCGCCCTGAACGACACCTTCGTAAAGCTCGTAGCGTGGTACGATAATGAATGGGGTTATTCCAACAAGCTCCTTGACCTGACAAAATACATTGATTCCGTCCGGCATTCGTCCTGAGACGGTATGGCAGACGCGAGGCGGCGCAAGCCGCCTCCCTGTTTTGCGGGACATCATATAAGATGTCCCGGCATAGAATCATTTATCCAGCATTTGTTAAGGAGCTTTTATGGCTGAAAAGAAAGGGCAGAACTTTTTACATGGCGCCGCCATATACACGGTAGGTATCGTTATCATCAAGATACTGGGCGCTATCTATAAGATACCCCTTGGCAACATCCTTGGTGACGAGGGCTTCGGCTATTTTGACGCAGCGTATAAGCTGTTTAACGTATTTCTGACCATTTCCACAGCCGGTCTCCCCGTCGCGGTGAGCCGGCTCGTTTCCGAGGCCAACGAGCTGGGGCGGGAGCGGCAGATCCGCCGTGTCTTCCGCGTCGCGATAGGCGTTTTTCTGGTTCTGGGTTCTCTCGGTACCCTTGCCATGCTGCTGTTCCCGGACGCGCTCGCCGTGTGGCTCGGCCATGTCAGGATCACCCAGAGCGTGTTTGTGATGGCGCCGTCCGTGCTGCTCGTGTGCGTGACCGCCGCCTATCGCGGCTACGCGCAGGGTTATTCGGACATGATTCCTACCACGGTTTCCCAGATCGTGGAGACCGGCGTAAAGGTTCTCGTCGGGCTGACCGCCGCGATCATCCTGCACCGCATGGGGAAAAGCGTGGAGGTCTGCGCCGCCGGCGCGATCCTTGGCACTACGGTCTCGTCCCTTGCGGCCATGCTTTATATGCAGATAGAGGTTCACCGCAAATACGGCGGCGAGATCAGGGCGGAAAAAGGCGGCGATACGCCCGACTCGAAGAAGAAAATCCTCTGGGATATCCTGCGCATCGGCATCCCTATCACCATTTCCACTTCCGTCATGAGCCTTATCCAGTTGGCGGACTCGAAGATAACGCTCACGCGCCTTCAAAACGCCGCGGGGTACACCGATACCGCCGCCGCCGTCCTGTACGGCGTTTACAGTAAGGCAATGACGGTATATAATGTCCCGTCGTCCTTTGTGGTGCCGTTTGTGGCCAGCATTGTGCCGGCCGTCGCGGCGGCCCGCGTGCGGGGGAACCGGCTCGAAGCCTGCGACACGGCGGAGCAGGCCATGCGTATGTGTACGCTGCTGTGCCTTCCCATGGCGGTAGGCATGGCGGTGCTGTCCGTCCCGTGCATGGAGGTCCTGTACCCCGGCTCGGCCGGTCAGGGCGGCGCTTTGCTGTGCGAGCTTGGCGTCGTGTGCTATTTTATGACTATGAGCCTCATGACAAACGCCATCCTGCCCGCCAACGGGAACGAGCGGCTGCCCCTTATCGCCATCCTTCTCGGCGGCGCGACGAAGATCGCCGTAACATATTTTCTGGTGGGGAACCCGGACATCAACATTTACGGCGCGCCCATCGGCACGTTTTGCTGCTACGCCGTCATGCTTGCGGTCAACCTTTTCTCCATGTCGCGTAAAATGGCGCGGCCCATGAACCTGTGGCGCATCTTTGGCCGGGCGGGCATAAGCGCCGGTATCATGGGCGTGGCGGCCTGGGCCGTGTGGTCGCTCATGCACGGCATGATGTCCGGCTGCGAGACGGTTATAGCGAACCGCCCCGTGAACGTATTGCTCCCGTTTGCCGCCGCCGTTTGTGTGGGCGTGGTCGTATACGGAATCATGATCGTGGCCCTCCGCGCCATCACGCTGGAGGACATGAAGCTCTTCCCCAAGGGCGAAAAAATCGCGAAGGCCCTCCATATTCACTGAAAAATCGCTAAAAAACCTTGAAATTTTGAGTTTTTTTGAATTTTACTATTGCAGAGAGAAGAAAACTATGATAGATTTTCGATATAAAGAAAAATACGGCATCGAGGACTTCCGCCGCATTATCGCTCTCCTGCGCGGGGAGGGCGGCTGTCCGTGGGATCGCGTCCAGACCCACGAGAGCATCCGGCGAAATCTGCTGGAGGAGTCATATGAGGCCGTGACCGCCATCAACCATGCCGACATGGACAATCTCCGCGAGGAGCTGGGCGACTTGCAGATGCAGGTGCTTTTTCACGCGCAGATCGAACAGGAGGCCGGCGGCTTCGACTTTGACGACGTGTGCGACGAGGCGTGCAAAAAGCTCATCCGCCGCCATCCCCATGTATTTGGAAACGCCGAGGCCGACACGCCGGAGGCGGTGCTGACCACGTGGGACGCCGTAAAGCGCGAGGAAAAGAAGCAGAAAAGCACAGCCCGCGCCATGGCTGATGTGGCCGACGCCCTGCCGGCTTTGTGGCGGGCGGAAAAAATACAGTCGAAGGCTCATAAGGACGGCTTCGACTGGCCGGATTATCATGGCGCCCGCGAAAAGCTGAGCGAGGAGATCTCAGAGCTTGACGAGGCCATTGCTCTGGGACAGGGCATCGAGGAGGAGCTGGGCGACGTGCTCGCGGCGGTCGTGAACGTGGCGAGGCTTCTGGAGATCGACCCGGAAAAGGCGCTGGGCGGCTCCTGCGACCGATTCGTCCGCCGGTATGGCAGGATGGAGGAGCTCGCGCAGGAGCAGGGGAAGGCCCTTTCCGATATGACGCTTTCCCAGCAGGACGAGCTTTGGCAGAAGGCCAAGGCCGAACAGGACTCATAAGAACTTTGCTTTTGCAAATTCTATATACAAAAGCGGCGGCTTGCCGCCAAAAATTAGGAGGATTATTATGAATAAAGCAGAACTGATCGCGGCAACTGCCGAAAAAGCCGGACTGTCTAAGAAGGATGCCGAGAAGGCTGTGAATGCCGCCGTTGACGCCATCACCGAGGCTCTTATCGCGGGCGATAAGGTTCAGCTTGTCGGCTTCGGCGCCTTTGATGTCAAGGAGCGCGCCGCCCGCGTGGGCCGCAACCCCAAGACCGGCAAGGAGATCAACATTCCTGCCTCCAAGATCCCTCAGTTCAAGGCCGGCAAGGCTCTGAAGGACGCTGTCTCCAGATAAGAGACATATATTTTGCTGCGGCGCGGGAGCTCCCGCGCCGCATGTTTTTCCATGGAACCTATTATGCAATGGGAGGAAAGCCATGCGGCTGGATAAGTATTTGAAGATATCCCGCCTGATAAAGCGGCGCACCGTAGCTAACGAGGCCTGCGACGGCGGGCGCGTCACGGTAAACGGCGCGGCGGCGAAGGCCTCGCGGGAGGTAAAGATAGGCGACGTCATCGAGATTCGCTTCGGCGCGCGGACGGTAAAGGTGGAGGTCGTATCCATCTCGGAAAGCGCGAATAAGGCCGACGCGCCGGCCATGTACCGGGAGCTTTGATTCGTCAGGCTTCGACCGAATATCCATGCTTTTGCATATTATTCATCAGCTTTTTGTGTAAAACACTGTTGAGAGTGTTTGAAATCCGGCGTTTGCGGGGCGTGTGCGCCGCCGCACGATCGGATGCTATGCAGGGATAATGAATAAAACGGGCATATTTTGGGACGCGCCCCCATATCCATTGGATATGGGGGTGTTTTTGTGAAAAAAATCTTGTCGGCCTTTCTGGCTGTTGTTATGCTGACGGGAAAGGCGTTCGCTATGGAAACGCTGACGGACGGGGCCATCTCCATTCCGGCGCCCTATGCCGTGCTGATGGAGAAAAGCAGCGGGACGGTCATATACGAAAAGCAGTCGCGCGAGCACTGCTCCCCGGCCAGCGTGACGAAGGTCATGACCATGCTGCTGGTGGTGGAGGCCATAGAGAGCGGGCAGATATCGCTTGACACGATGGTGACGGCGTCCTCGGCTGCGGCTTCCATGGGCGGCAGCCAGATATGGCTGGAGGAAGGGGAGCGGATGAGCGTTTCCGAGATGCTCAAATGCGTCGCCGTCGTCAGCGCGAACGACTGCGCCGTGGCGCTGGCGGAGCTTGTCAGCGGTACGGAGGAGGCGTTTGTAGGACGCATGAACGAGCGGGCGGCGGAGCTTGGCATGGAGGATACGCATTTCACAAACTGCACGGGGCTGTACGACGACGACAGCCACTATACATGCGCTTACGACATAGCGCTTATGTCCCGGGAGCTTATCTTGCACGAGCTCATAAAAAATTACACAACGATCTGGATGGACAGCGTCCGCGACGGCGAGTTCGGCCTTTCCAACACCAACAAGCTCATATACTATTACGACGGGGCCACAGGGCTGAAAACAGGCTTTACCTCGCAGGCCATGTACTGCCTTTCCGCTACGGCGGAAAAGGACGGGACAGAGTATATCGCCGTGGTGCTCCATGCCGAGACGTCCTCCGATCGGTTTGAAAGCGCCAGGACCCTTCTCAACTACGCTTTTGCAAACTATGATATAGCCTCGCTCCGCCCGCCGCAGGCGCTTCCGCCGGTGACGGTCACGCTGGGGAAAACAGACAGCGTCCAGCCCGTATACGACGGGGTGGAATATATGCTGGAGGAAAAGGGCGTCATCTCATCTCTCGACTATGAGATAGAGCTTGCCGAGAGCGTGGAGGCTCCCGTGGCCGCCGGGCAGAAGCTGGGCGCGCTCACGGTCAGCAGCGGCGGCAAGGTCGTCGCCAGCGTCGATATCGTCGCGTCCGAAACGGTGGAGCGGCTGTCCTTCTGGGACATCTACGGCAGGCTTATCGGTTCGCTTGTGGGCTTGGATGTGTGATATACGCCCCATTTTCGCCAAAAAATCGGGATATTTTTATGGTATATTCCCCACTTCGGCGAAAAATACGCTTGAAAAAGCGCCGGTAAAGGGCTATAATGGCTTGCAGACAGGCCGTTATGGCTCTTTTCACTTTGTATTTTAAGCATACGCAGGAGATGAATTATGGTCAAAATCGACATTTCCGGAGCGGTAAGCTTTCTTGACGGCGCGGGGCCGGACTTCGGCGCGGCGGCCATCGCCCACCGTGCGCTGACGGAAGGGACGTGGGCCGGGGCGGAATTTACCGGCTGGCGGCAGCTTCCCCGCCGCGTGCAGGGGGATGAGCTGCGGCAGATCCTGACGGCGGCGGAGCGCATACGCGACACCAGCCAGGCGCTGGTGGTCATCGGCATCGGCGGCAGTTACCTCGGCGCCCGCGCGGGCATCGAGCTCATCCGCCCAAAAAACGGCCCGGAGATCATTTTCGCCGGGAACGGCCTGTCGGCGGACGACCTCAACGACAAGCTCGACCTTCTGGGCGAACGCGATTTTTCCGTGAACGTCGTGTCCAAATCCGGCACGACGCTGGAGCCTGCGGCGGCGTTCCGCGTTTTCAGGGGGCTTCTGGAGAAAAAATACGGCGCGGCGGCCAGAAAGCGCATTTACGCCACGACGGACGCGAGCAAAGGCGTTCTGAAAGCCCTTGCGGACGCGGAGGGATATGAAACCTTTGTTGTCCCGGACGACGTTGGCGGGCGGTACAGCGTCCTTTCCGCCGTGGGGCTCCTGCCGCTGGCGGCGGCGGGGTGCGATGTGCGCACGCTGGTGGGCGCGGCGGCGGAGGCTATGTACGCTCTGGATCTTCGCGGCCCGGAAAATCCCGCCTGGCAGTACGCCGCCGTGCGAAACGCGCTTTATGCCAGAGGGAAGACCATCGAGATACTGGCAAGCTACGAGCCGTCCTTCCGCTATATGGCGGAGTGGTGGAAGCAGCTTTTCGGCGAGAGCGAGGGCAAAAACGGCGTGGGCATCTATCCCGCGTCGGTGGAATATAACGCCGATCTGCATTCCATGGGGCAGTATATCCAGGACGGCCCGCGCACGCTGATGGAAACGGTCGTGAGCTTCGACCGGCCCCGCCGGGACTATGAGATGCCCTTTTCCATGGGCGACCCGGACGGGCTCAATTACCTTGCCGGCCGCGGCCTTGCGGATATTTCCCGCGTGGCGATGGAGGCTGTCCGCGCGGCGCATATCGCCGGCGGCGTTCCCAATATCGGCATTTCCGTCCCCCTGCGGGACGAGACGGGCTTTGCCGAGCTTGTGTGCTTTTTCGAGATGTCCTGCGCCATCAGCGGCTATATGCTGGGCGTGAATCCCTTTGACCAGCCCGGCGTGGAGGCGTATAAGAAAAATATGTTCCGTATGCTCGGCAGGCCGGAGCCGTGACGGACGGCGCGGCTCATCGTAAAATTTTCTTGTAAAAATCCTATATT
>CAZEXC010000072.1:0-8253 GCA_964516625.1 uncultured Oscillospiraceae bacterium
TTTTTCCGAAAAGGCGTTGACAATTCCGGCGCGAGGCTATATAATGCTTTTATCATTTAAAGGGGAGTATTTCTGATGAACCGTTCTTTTTCCGGCCGCGGTTATTATTACTGCTATTACTTTACGAAGAAGTAATAGCGTTTTGTGTTGCCGAAAAAAGCGTTCCATATCCTGAAAACCGACGGGCCGTGCAGCACAAAGGCGCTGCGCGGCTTTTTTCTGCCGTCCCCCATCACCGCAAAGGAGAGCGAAAGCTATGATCACCGTACTGAAACCTACCGCTACCGACGAGCAGCGGGAACATCTTATCCACTGGCTGGAGGGACAGGGCCTTCAGGTGCATGTGTCCAAAGGCAGCGAATACACCGTCCTCGGTCTCGTGGGCGACACCGCCCACATCGACATGGAGCTGCTGGAGAGCCTGGACATCGTCGAGTCCGTCAAGCGGGTCAGCGAGCCGTTCAAAAAGGTGAACCGCAAGTTCCACCCGGACGATTCGGTCATCCCGGCGGGGACGGCGGCCATCGGCGGCGGGCGTTTCGCCGTCATCGCGGGGCCGTGCTCCGTGGAGAACCGCGACCAAATCATCGGCGTGGCCGAGGCCGTCAAAAAAAGCGGCGCGTCCCTGCTTCGGGGCGGCGCGTTCAAGCCCCGCACCTCCCCCTATGACTTTCAGGGGCTCCACGGCGAGGGGCTCCGGCTCCTCGTGGAGGCGAAAAAAGCGACGGGGCTCCCCATCGTCACGGAGCTGATGGATATGAAGGACTTCGACCTGTTCGCGGAGGTGGACGTCATTCAGGTCGGCGCGCGGAACATGCAGAATTTCGAGATGCTCAAGGCTCTGGGTCACACGGACAAGACCATTCTCCTCAAGCGCGGCCTTGCCAACAGCATCAAGGAGCTTCTTATGAGCGCGGAGTACATCATGGCCGGCGGCAACGAGAACATCATCCTCTGCGAGCGGGGCATCCGTACCTTTGAGACGTACACCCGCAACACGCTGGACATCTCCGCCGTGCCGGTGCTGCACGAGCTGACCCATCTGCCCGTGGTGGTGGATCCGAGCCACGCCACCGGCCACGCGAGCCTTGTGCCGTCCATGGCGCTGGCGGCGGCGGCCTGCGGCGCGGACGGGCTCATGATAGAGGTTCACAACGACCCGATGCACGCGCTGTGCGACGGGGCCCAGTCCCTGACGCCCGAGCAGTTCGACACGCTTATGGGTCAGGTGCGCCGGGTGCTGGAGGCGGTGCGGCCATGACAGTCGGCATCGTCGGGCTGGGGCTCATCGGCGGCTCTCTGGCAAAGGCGTACAAGCGGGACGGGAGCGTCACCGTTCTGGGCTGGAACCGCACCGCCTCCGTTACGGAGTTTGCCGAGCTTGCCGGGATCATCGACGGGCCGCTCACCGCGGAGCGGCTGTGCGAATGCGATCTTGTCCTCCTTGCGGCCTATCCCGAGGCCAGCATGGATTATATGCGCCAAAACGCCGACAGGTTCTCCAAAACGGGCCTCGTCATGGACTGCGCCGGTACGAAGCGGCGCATATGCGCGTTCGGCTTCGCGCTGGCAAAGGAGCATGGCTTCACCTATGTCGGCGGCCACCCCATGGCCGGTACGCAGTATTCCGGTCTCAAGCACGCCAGAGCCGACATGTTCGACGGCGCGCCCATGGTCATTGTGCCGCCGGTATATGACGACATGGCCTTTCTCCAGCGGATAAAGGAGCTTCTTGCCCCCGTGGGCTTCGGCAGCATCAGCGTCACCACCGCCGAAAAGCACGACGAGATGATAGCGTTCACCTCCCAGATGTGCCATGTTGTCTCCAACGCCTACATAAAAAGCCCCACCGCCGGGCTCCACAAGGGCTTTTCCGCCGGGAGCTACCGGGATCTTACCCGGGTGGCCTGGCTCAATCCCGGCATGTGGGCGGAGCTCATCATGGAAAACAGCGAGTATATGCTCCGGGAGATGGACACGCTCATCGAAAATCTGGGCCGGTACCGCGACGCGATCGCGGAGGGCGACCGGGAGCGGCTTTGCGCGCTTCTTGACGAGGGGCGGCGGCGGAAGGAGCAGATCGACGGATGAAAATCATCAGCGTACCCGCCGCGTCCCCCTATGAGGTCGAGATCGGAAGCGGCGCCGCCGAGCTTCTGGGCGCGCGGGTAAAAGCCCTCTGCCCGAAAGCGGAACGCGCCGTCCTCGTGACGGACGACAGCGTGTTCCCCCTCCGCGGGGACGCGGCTCTTGCCTCCCTCCGGGACGCCGGGCTTGCCGCCGCGCCCCATGTCGTCCCCCACGGGGAGGCGTCGAAAAGCACGGAGCGGCTTATCGGGCTTTTAAATTTCCTCGCGGACTGCCATATGACCCGCTCCGACGTCCTTGTCGCTCTGGGCGGCGGCATGGTGGGCGATCTGGCGGGCTTTGCCGCCGCCGTGTATATGCGGGGCATATCCTATTTTCAGGTTCCCACGACGCTTCTGGCGGCGGTGGACTCCTCCGTCGGCGGGAAGACCGCCGTCGATCTGCCCGCCGGGAAAAACCTCATGGGCGCATTCTGGCAGCCGAAGCGGGTTCTGTGCGATATTTCGGCGCTGGACACGCTCCCGGACGCCGTTTTTGCCGACGGCTGCGCCGAGGTCATAAAAACAGCCGTTCTGTTCGATCCGGCGCTTTTCGCCCTGCTGGAAGAACAGGGCAAAGGCTTCGACCGGGAGGACGTCATTGCCCGGTGCGTCTCCCACAAGCGCGACATCGTGGCGCGGGATGAGTTTGACGCCGGATGCCGCGGGCTTTTGAATCTCGGCCACACGCTGGGGCACGCCGTGGAGGCCGCCGGCGGCTATACCCTGTCCCACGGGCGGGCCGTGGCCATCGGGATGGCCGTCGTGTGCCGCGCCTCGGCGCGGGCCGGCTTTTGCGGCGAAGGCCTTCCCGAGCGGGTCTGCGCGCTTTTGACCCGGTTCGGCCTGCCCACGGCGACGGACATGACCATTGACCGGCTCATGCCCGCCATGCTGTCGGACAAAAAGCGCTCCGGGGATCGCGTCAGCGTGGTGGCAGCGGAGGATATCGGGAAATGCTCTTTGCGTCCCATGGACGCGGAGGAGCTGAAAAATTTCATGGGATCGGGGCTTGCGGTATGAAGGCTGTCATATATCCATCCCGGCTGTCCGGCGATATCGCCGCCATCGCCTCAAAATCTCAGGCGCACCGGCTCCTGATATGCGCCGCGCTGGCGGACAGGGAGACCGTCCTTCGCTGCTCCACGCTGTCGGCGGACATCACCGCCACGGCGGACTGCCTGCGGGCGCTGGGCGCGGACATACGCTGCGCGGACGGCGTTTTCACCGTCCGTCCCATAAAAGCGCCGCCGACGCGGGCCGTTATCGACTGCGGCGAGAGCGGCTCCACGCTCCGCTTCCTGCTGCCTGTGGCGTGCGCGCTGGGGGCGGACACCTCCGTCGTCATGCACGGGCGGCTCCCGGAACGGCCCCTGTCCCCTCTGTGGGAGGAGCTGGAGCGCCACGGCGCGATTCTTTCCCGTCCCGCGGCGGACACCATACACATCGCTCCGGGAAGACTGTCCGGCGGGACGTATACCCTTGCGGCGGACGTGTCCTCCCAGTTCATCAGCGGGCTTCTTTTCGCCCTGCCCCTGACGGGGGCGGACTGCCGCATAGCGCTCACCGGCAAGACGGAATCGGCCTCGTACATCGACATGACCGTCCGCGCTCAGGCGCTTTTCGGCGTAAGAAGCCGCCCGGAAAGCGGCGGCTTCGTTCTGCCCGCCGGGCAGAGATATGTCTCCCCCGGCGAAGCCGCCGTGGAGGGGGACTGGTCGAACGCCGCGTTCTGGATCGCCGCCGACCGCATCCTTGGCGGGACGCTGAACATCACCGGCCTTGACCCCGCTTCGCCTCAGGGCGACCGGGCGGCGGAGAAGCTGTCTTTGCGCATCGCGGCGGGAGACGCGGAGGTGGACTGCCGGGACATCCCCGACCTTGTGCCGGCGCTGGCCGTGCTGGCCGCCGTCAGCCCCGGCCGGACCCGGTTCATAAACGCGGGACGCCTCCGCATAAAGGAAAGCGACAGGCTTTCTTCCACGGCGGCGCTCCTGACCGCCCTCGGCGGGCGTGTCGAGGAGCATTCGGACGGCCTTACCGTCACGGGCGTTTCCCGGCTTTCCGGCGGCGAGGCGGATTCCGCCAACGACCACCGCATCGCGATGAGCGCGGCCATCGCCGCCGTCGCGTGCGACGGGCCTGTCGTCCTCCACGGGGCGCAGGCCGTGAATAAATCCTACCCCGCCTTCTGGACGGATTACCGGCGTCTCGGCGGCAGGGTCGAACTGGAGGACGAGCCATGAGCAATTCCGTCGGAAGCTGCTACCGCTTCACCATCTGGGGGCAGTCCCACGCCCCCGCCGTCGGCGTCACCATCGAGGGCATCCCCGCCGGGTTCCGGCCCGATACGGCGGCGCTGGAGGCGTTTCTTTTCCGCCGTGCGCCGGGACACGGCGAGTTTTCCACGCCCCGCAGGGAAGCGGACACGCCGGAATTTATCGCGGGGCTTGCCGACGGCGTCGCGTGCGGCGCGCCGTTGACGGTCATGATACGCAACGCCGATACCCGCTCCGGGGACTATGACCGTCTCCGCCGCGTCCCCCGCCCCGGTCACGCGGACTGGCCGGCCTATGTAAAATACGGAAGCGCCCGGGACGTGGCCGGCGGCGGGCAGTTCTCCGGCCGCCTCACCGCGCCGCTCTGCGTCGCGGGGGGTCTTGCCCTCCAGCTTCTCCAAAAAGAGGGCGTCGCCATCCGCGCCCGCATCCTCTCCATCGGCGGAGAGGAAACGCCCGACGGCATGACCGCCCGCATGGCGGCGGCAAAAACCGCGGGCGACTCCGTCGGCGGCGTTATCGAGTGCGTGTGCGAGGGCGTTCCCGCCGGGATCGGCGAGCCCATGTTCGACGGTATGGAAAACCGCATAAGCCGCCTCGTTTTCGGCATCCCCGCCGTAAAGGGGATCGAATTCGGCGCGGGCTTTGCCGCCGCCGGCATGACGGGCAGCGAGCACAACGACCCATACTGCTACGACGAAACAGGCGCGGTGCGTACCCGCACGAACCATCACGGCGGCATCCTCGGAGGCATCACGACGGGCATGCCCGTCGTGTTCCGCGCCGCCTTCAAGCCCACGCCCTCCATCGCCATGGAGCAGGACAGCGTCGACCTTGAGACAGGCAAAAATACGAAGCTCGTCATCTCCGGCCGCCACGACCCCTGCATCGTCCCGCGGGCCGTGCCGTGCGTCGAGGCCGCCGCCGCGTGCGCCATATACGACGCGCTGCTGGAAGGCAGGCGCTGATATGGCAGGCTTGACAGCGCTCCGCGCGGACATCGACGACATCGACCGTCAGCTTGTCGCGCTTCTTGAGCGGCGCATGGATATCGCGGCGGACATCGCCGCCTGCAAGCGGGAAAACGGCCTCCCCGTTCTGGACGCGGGGCGGGAGGAGGAAAAGCTCGCCGCCGTCAGGCCGCTCTGCCGGACGGAAACGGCGGACGGCATCGCCGGCGTGTTCAAGGCGGTCATGGCCGCCAGCCGGGACTATCAGACCGCGATCATGGAGAGGGAAAATGACGGGTAAATTTGGCCTTTTGGGACGGCGGCTCGGCCATAGCTGGTCGCCGCAGATACACGCGCTTTTGTGCGGCTATGAGTATAACTTGTATGAGACGGAGCCGGAGGATCTGCCCCGTTTTCTGGCGGAGACGGAGCTTGACGGCATGAACGTGACGATCCCCTACAAAAAGGACGTCGTGCCCTTCTGCGCGGCGCTGTCCGGCGCGGCGAAAAGCATCGGCAGCGTGAACACCCTCGTCCGCACGCCGGATGGCTGGTACGGGGACAACACCGACTATGCGGGATTTATCGCCATGGCGCAAAGCTGCGGCGTTCCCGTCCGCGGGAAAAAGGCGCTGGTGTTCGGCTCCGGCGGAGCGTCGCTTGCGGTCATCGCCGCCCTGCGGGACATGGGCGCGGGCTCCGTCGTGAACATTTCCCGTTCCGGGCCGGACAACTATGAAAACCTCGCCCGTCATGGGGACGCGCAGATCCTCGTAAACGCCACGCCCCTCGGCATGTACCCGGACACCGGCGCGGCTCCCGCCGGGCTTTCGGACTTTCCCGCGTGCGAAGCGGCGCTGGACGTGGTGTATAACCCCGTACGCACAAAATTCCTTCTGGACGCGGAGGCCCGCGGCATCCCCCGCGCGGGGGGACTTACCATGCTGGCGGCGCAGGCCCGGCGCAGCGCGGAGCTGTTCGCGGGCGTTTCCATCCCCGACGGGCGGGTCGGCGAGATCGTCCGCACGCTGGAGCGCCAAATGCAGAATATCATCCTCATCGGTATGCCCGGCTGCGGCAAATCCACCGTCGGGAAGCTCGTGGCCGAGCGGCTTGGCCGCCCGTTCATCGACGCGGACGACGTCGTCGCCCGGCAAGCGGGCATGTCCATCCCGGACATTTTCCGAGCCGAAGGGGAGGAGGGCTTCCGCAGGCGGGAAACGGAAACGCTTGCCCAGCTCGGAAAAGGCTCCGGCGCGGTCATATCCACCGGCGGCGGCTGCGTGACCGTGCCGGAAAATTACCCGCTCCTGCACCAGAACGGCATCCTTATCTGGATACAGCGGGACATATCCCTTCTGCCCGCCGACGGGCGGCCCCTCTCCCAGCGGGAGCCGATCCAGTCGCTTTACGCCCGGCGCAGGCCGCAGTACGAGGCCTTCGCCGATCTCACCGTTACGAGCCGCGAGGCGGTGCAGGACACCGTCGCCGGCGTATTGGAGGCACTGAAATGAAATTCCTTGTCCTGAACGGCCCAAACCTTAACATGCTCGGCATCCGGGAGCCGGATATCTACGGGAAACAGACCTATGCCGCGCTGGAGGAGTTTATCCGCGCGGAGTGCGCCAAACGGGGCGTCGAGTGCGAGATATACCAGTCGAACCACGAGGGCGTCCTGGTGGACATGATACAGTCGGCCCTCGGCGCGGTGGACGGCATCATCATAAATCCCGCCGCCTATACGCACACGAGCGTCGCCATTCTGGACGCGCTGAAGGCCGTTTCCCTCCCGGCGGTGGAGGTACACCTGTCCGACGTGAACGCCCGCGAGCCGTTCCGCCGGATCTCCTACGCGGGCATGGCCTGCGAGACGACCTTTGCCGGTCACGGCTTTGACGGCTACCGCCTCGCGATAGAATACCTTGCGGAGCGCTGCGGCCGGCAATAAGCATCCTCCCGGCCGCTGGTTTATTTTCAGATTGTTCACTCTATCGGCCGGTTTTTGTTATACACTGTGGGTATATTATCCTTCGGGGGACTGACATGACAAAGAAGCTCTTATTCCTGGCGCTGACCGCGGCGCTTTTTCTGACGGCTCTGTGCGGCTGCGCCGCGGCAGAGGCAGCCTCCGCTTTCTCGGACAGTGACGCGGACGGCGTTATCAGCTTTTCCGGCTCCAGAGTGGACATCTCCGGCGCCGGCATCACCGTCGCCGACGACGGGGACGTGGAGATTTCCGCCGCCGGGACATATGTCATCACCGGCGCGTCCTCCTCCGCCCGCGTGGTCGTGAAGGCGGCGGAGACCGACGCCGTGACACTCATTCTGGCAGATGCGGATCTCACCTATGAGGCCGATGAGGTCATTTATGTGAAAACAGCGGCCTCCGCCGCCCTCGTTCTTGCCGACGGAACGGAAAACACCATCACCAGCGGCACGGCCCCGGACGGCGGGGAGGACGCTTCCGACGGCGGGGAGGAAGACGGCGAGGACGCCTCCGGCGCGGCCATTCGCGCCCGATGCGATCTGACCGTCTCCGGCAGCGGCTCCGTCACCGTTTACGGATACATCAATAACGGCATCGCCGCAAACGGGAACCTGACCATCGACAGCGGCAGCTTCACCGTCACCGCGGTAAACGACGGCATAAAGAGCAAAGCCGACCTCACCATAAACGGCGGGACGTTCGTCATCGACGCCGATATGGACGGCATTCAGGCCGACGGCGCCATGACCGTGAACAGCGGAGATTTCACCATCCTCACCGGCTCCGGCTCGGAAGGCGCGGACATAAAAACCGGCGATTCCGCCATGATGGGCGGCGGCATGGGCGACCGCGGCGGCGCGTCCGGCGGGGCCAGCGGAGAAAACGGATCGGGAGCCAGCGGCGAGGCGCAG
>CAZEXC010000073.1:0-4091 GCA_964516625.1 uncultured Oscillospiraceae bacterium
TGCCGGCCAAGCGGCACATTGACTCTGCGCCGCCGGGCTTTTTATCCGCGGTTTTTTTCGTACAGAGCCCAAAGGCCTTTCAGGAGAAGATCGTCGTCGCAGACGATGCTGTGCCGACAATAGGGGACGATCGCCGGGGCGAGGCCGCCGGTAGCCACAAGACGGCACTCACAGCCAAGCTCCTCCTGCATACGGTCTATCATGCCGTCTATCGCGGCGGCGGTGCTGAACACCGCGCCGGAGCGCATGGCATCCACCGTATTGGTGGCGATGGCTTTCGGGGGCGGGGTTATGGATATGCTCGGCAGCAGGCTCGTGCCGGAGGCCAGCGCCTCATAGGACAGCTTCACGCCCGGAATGATCGCGCCGCCGCGGTAACAGCCGTCCTGATCGACGACGACTATCGTCGTCGCTGTGCCGAGATCCATGACGATAACGGGCGCGCCGTAGTACGTCATGGCGGCGACGCTTCCCACCACCAGATCGCCCGCCAGCGTGTCGGGGTCGTCGAGCCGGACGGTCATGCCGGTGCTCATGCCCGGCCCCACCACCATACACGTAAGCCCCGTGATGATCCTGACGGCAGCCGTAAGGGCGTCCGTCACCGGCGGGACGACCGACGCGATGATCGCGCCCTCGAAGCCGTCCGCCGCTATGTCGTGATATTGCAGGATGTCCCGGAGCTTCATGACGTATTCGGTCTCCGTCGCCCCGGACATCGTCTGGAGCCGGTCTATCGTCAGTATTTCCCCGTTTTCGATACAGCCGACAACAACATTGGTGTTGCCGACGTCAATGGCAAGGAGCATATCAGTTTTCCTTTTGCTTTTTCCCGATTCTTATCAGGCGGAGGATGACCGGGCTGAGGATCAGATCCACCAGCACCTCAAACAGGAAATTGCCGCCGGCAAGGCCAAGTATCATGTAGTTCCCCACGCTGGGAAAGCCCGCGGCCTCGGCCCAGCCGCTGATGGTTTCCATAAAGAATAGCCGACAGCCGATCAGGAAAACGCCGGTGTTGACCACAGGCGCGGCGACCGCCGCCGCGATGGCCGCCACATAGGTGTTTGCCCTCTCCAGCAGCTTATAGACAAGACCCGCGCACAGGCCGGCAAGCGTACCCTTGACAAGGACTGTGAGAATCGTGCCGAGGGGGTTGATCGTCAAAAACGCCGCCGAGTCGCCGGAGAGCAGCACGATCAGGCCGAACACGAAGCCCAGCCACGCGCCTGACGCCGTGCCGTACAGCGCCGCGCCGACCACGATGGGGATGAGCACCAGCGAGATGGAAAACGGGCCGAAGCGGATGAAGCTGCCGAGAAATTGCAGTACGATGACGATAGCCGTAAAAATAGCCACGCCGGTGAGGGTGCGGGTGTCGAGTTTTCTGTTTTTCATATTCAGTTCCCTTCTGCTGCCATTCTGAAAAATCGGATACAGCGCATCGTATTTGCCGCGCGGGCTCTCCCTTCTCCTGCCGTCCCGACGGGTACGGCGGCGCGGATATCCGGCGCAGCGCATTTATTATACCCCCGGCCCCTACAAAACGCAATATGAAATATTTTTATAAAAAGCTTCGTTATGGTCACGGTCGGGCCGCGCCTGACGAACCGGGCAAAACACACATCCCCCGGGCCGGAAAACCGGCCCGGGGGACGATGGACAAACGGTATTTTTATTTCGCGTATTCGACGGCCTTTGTCTCCCGTATGACGTGGACTTTTATCTGGCCGGGATAGGTAAGCTCTTCCTCTATCTTCTTGGCGATATCCCGCGCGAGGAGCGTCATCTGATCCTCGCTGACCTGATCGGGCTTTACCATGACGCGTATCTCGCGGCCGGCCTGAATCGCGTAGCAGGACTCGATGCCCGGGAAGGACATGGATACCTCCTCCAGCTTCTCAAGGCGCTTGACGTAGTTTTCGATGTTCTCGCGGCGCGCGCCGGGGCGTCCGGCGGAGATGGCGTCCGCCGCCTGAACGATGCAGGCGACGACGGTCTGCGGCTCCACGTCGCCGTGGTGGGCGGCGATGGCATGGATGACGGCCTCGGATTCCTTATATTTTTTCGCGATATCCACGCCGATGGTGACGTGGCTTCCCTCCACCTCGTGATCGATGCTCTTGCCAATATCGTGCAGCAGCCCGGCGCGCTTGGCCGTGGCCACATCGACGCCAAGCTCCGCGGCGATAAGACCGGCGATATGCGCCACCTCGATGGAGTGGTTCAAAACGTTCTGGCCGTAGCTTGTGCGGTATTTCTGGCGGCCAAGGAGCTTGATGAGCTCCGGGTGCAGGCCGTTCACGCCCGTTTCAAACGCGGCGCGCTCGCCCTCGGCCTTGATCGTGTTGTTGACTTCTTTCTGCGCCTTGGCGACCATCTCCTCGATGCGGGCGGGGTGGATGCGTCCGTCGGCGATGAGCTTTTCCAGCGCCAGACGGGCGATCTCCCGGCGGACGGGATCAAAACTTGAGACGGTGATGGCCTCCGGCGTATCGTCGATAATGAGGTCAACGCCGGTGAGCGTCTCGATAGAGCGGATGTTCCGTCCCTCGCGGCCGATGATGCGGCCTTTCATCTCGTCGTTCGGCAGGCTCACGACGGAAACGGTGACTTCGCTGGTTTGGTCGGCGGCGCAGCGCTGGATGGCCAGCGTGATGATCTCCCGGGCGCGCTCGTCCGCCTCCTCCTTGAACTGCGCCTCGATCTCCCGGAGCTTTACGGCCTGCTCGTGGGTCACTTCGCTGGCCAGAGAGTCGATCAGAAGGGCCTTGGCGTCCTCGGCGGAATAGCCGGAGATGCGCTCAAGTACCTCAAGCTGTGAATTTTTGAGCTTCTGAACCTCCTCCTGCTGCTCCTCGAGCTCCGATATTTTCTTAGTCAGAAGCTCGTTTTTCCGATCGATGGCGTCGGTCTTTTTGTCAAGATGCTCTTCCTTTTGCCGGATGCGGTGTTCCTGCTTGGAAAGCTCGGCTCTGCGTTCCTTTACCTCGCGCTCATATTCGGCGCGGCTTTTGTGTATTTCTTCTTTTGCCTCGAGGAGAGCCTCCCGTTTTTTGCTCTCCGCAGATTTGATTGCTTCATTGAGTATGCGCTTAGCTTCTTCTTCCGCGGAGCCTATCTCCCGCTCGCCAACGCGTTTGCGGTAGCTTATACCCGCCGCAAAGCAGACGCACAGCAGGACGATGTCCAGCAGAACAAGAAGGATTATCAACCATAATGGCATTGTAAGTATACACACCTCCCATCTGATGATTTTTGTCTTTGGAACACGGCGGGCATCAAGCGCCCGATCCGAAAATGCAAGGCCGAAGCAGTTCCGATACTTACCCATGGTATCCATACTGCAACTAATTTATTTTAAAGCGTAACTGTTTTTATGTCAAGCACAAATATCGAACGGGAGGCCGTTTGGCCTCCCGTTCGGAGTATCTGGTTATGGTATCAGCCGACCGTCCACTCCGGCTTCCACGCGTATCCGCACCGGGCGCAGCGGTTGACCGTCCGGCCGACGCCGAGGCTGATGCCGCGCGTGCCGGTGGTAACGCTCTCGCTGCCGCAGCGGGGACAGACGACCTGATCGCTTACGAGGGATCGGGCATAGTCCGTGATGGCCGCCGTGAGCTTTTCGTCCATCAGCAGCTCGTCCACCTTGGTAAAGCAGATGGTGAGCTCGCCGCAGTTGGAACAGCGGACGCCGAACTTGCGCTTGTTTTCTTCTCTTACGCCGGTCAGTCCGCCGCAGTAAGGACATTCAAAGTTATCGACATAGTCCTGCTTTTTGAATTCGACCTTGCGCTTTTCGCAGTTGTTGCACAGCTCGATATAGCTGTAAGCGCCGTCGATACCGACCCATTCGTCCGCACCGCACGCCTGACAGGGACGGTTGAGGGAAAACGCGGGGCGGGACGCTTTTCGGGCCGCGCGATCATCAGGCCGCAGATAGGGATTTCCGGCAAGATGCCTTTCCGTCCGCGTGTGCGCCACGCCCGGCATAGACCGCTCCGTCCGTCGGGAGAGATCCCCCGTCGGGCCGTCTCCGTCCGCATACGGGGGCATGTCCTCCATGGCGGCGCCGTCCGTGTACGGGG
>CAZEXC010000073.1:4191-8200 GCA_964516625.1 uncultured Oscillospiraceae bacterium
CGCGGGGCGTCCCTCCCCGCGCAGGCGGGACATTTCCATGGAAGGGGCGTCCGTGTACGAAAACACTTCTTCTATCGTCGGCCTTTCCGCGCGGCGGGACGGCGGCGCAAAGCGCTTTCCGGCACGTGGGGACGGCGCTTCCGCCGCAGGGGCGCTTTCCGCGCGGGGACGCTCCGGCTCCGGCGCGAGGCGCTCCGTCGAGGCCAGAATCTCGTCTATGGTCAGATGCTCCTCCGGCTGCGGGGGCTCGGGCGCTGCCGGGCGTTTTGCCGGGGGCGCGGCGGGCGGCGCAGGCTGTTTTGCCCTGCGCCGGGACGGCGCTTTTGCCGCCGGGACGCTTTCCGTGCGGGGGGGAGCCGCTTCCGCAAGGTGTTTTCTGCTCCTTTGAGGTTCAGCCGGCGCAGGCGCGGGGGCCGGCGCGGGTTCCTCCAGAAGATCTCCCACCCGGGCGAGTATTTCCTCCACAGACGGCTGCGGCTCCGGACGCCTTTCCGTCTGCGCGGGCTCTTTCGGCGCGGGAGCGGGTACAGGCTCCGGCTTTGGCGACGGCCGCGGCGGGATATCCTCTGCCCGAAGCTCAAGATCCCTGCTTCTGGCGGCGTCGATGGTATCCTGTATGTATTTTTTCACGCGCCGGGACGCGCGTCTGGTATTTCTCGGATCGGAATAGAACTGTATGGCTTCTTTTTTGCCCTCTTTGAGCACGGACATCCTCTTATAGCAGCGTTCACAGGCGGGGACGCCGGCGGTGCCGCTCCTGACCTTCACAAGACCGCAGACCTCGCAGTATACTTCCTTCCGGCGCTCGGCCGCCGCTTTTCTCTCCGCCAGTCTTGCCAGAACGCCTGCGTCGGCAGGCTCGCCCCTGCCCGCAGGATCGGGCGCAGCGGAAGTCCCCGCGCCGACGGCAGCGTCGTCCTTTGGCGCGGGTTCTCCATATCCGTATTCTTTCAGCAAGGCGTTGACTACATTGTCTATATCTATATCCGAGCTGGCCATACTACTTCCTTCTTTCGGTCATAACTTCCCCACGATATGCTTTTTTATTATATAACCAGAAACGGAAAGACGCAAGCAAAAGTATGCCAAAAAAGTCAAAAAAAGAAAGAGCAGAGGGAATCCCCCTCTGCCTTTTCTTGATAAAAGCCTTATTTTTGGAGCATTTCGAGAATCTCATCCGCCGGTTTTCCGCTGCTGATAAGCGTCGTGACGATTTTTTCGATCTCCTTTTTCTGCTCCGCTGCCGCGGCGATAGCGGCCGCCTGCTCTTTTTTCTGCTCCAAAGCCGCGATAGCTTTATCCGCCGCTTTGATCTCTTTCTTCTTGGCCTTGAGCTGGTTCTTCAGGTCGTTCATGGAATCCAGAAGCTTCTGCTGCTCCAGCTCCAGCTTCTGCCGCGCGGCCTGCTCGACGGCGATCTGTTCGTCTATCTGCTCCGCGGATATGAGCGATTTTTTATTTTTGCTTCCCTTCGGTCTTGCCATGGTAATCATCTCCTTAGAATATGTTGGAAATTGAATTTCAAGGTTTAGTATAACTTCTTTCGGGTGAAAAAGCAAGATATAAAATCATAATTTTTATCTTTTATTTTTCAGCCCAAACTGCAGCACATTATAACACGGGACGATCCATATCGCTGATATGAATATCTGTTGATTTTCTTAACAGCTTCTTTCAGGCGGCGGAAAATATAAAAATTTTTAATTTCCTCCTCCTTCGGGGAAATTTATTTTCGATAAAACAGGATGCCGAGACAGCCCGGCCCGCAGTGGCAGGAGACGGTGCATCCTGCGCGGGTAAGTATCACCTCCTGGAACGGCGCACATTCCAGCACGGTTTTTTTCACAAGGGCACGGGTCTCCTCGTCGAAGCCGGAATCGGTGATGAATACCCGCCGAAGATCCACCGTGTCCGGGTCGGCAAGCTTGTCCCGGACATAAGCGGTAAGGCAGGACTGGATCGCTCCCCGGTATTTTTTCCCGACGGTCATAGCGCCGTCCTTTACGATGATACATGGATGGAGCTTCAAAAGGTTCGCGCCAAGAGCGGCCACAGAAGTACATCGCCCGCCGCGGCGCAGATATTCAAGAGTCGTAAGGACAAAACTCACGTCCAGTTTTTTCTGACGTTCGTCGAGCTCTTTTTTGATATCCTCCGCCGCCATGCCCTCCGCCGCAAGGGCGCACGCGTCCAGCACCAAATGGCCGATGCCGGTAGAGAGGCTGCGGCTGTCCACGACATAGACGCCGCCCACCTCCTCCGCCGCGATACAGGCGTTTTGATAGCAGGCGGACATCTCGCTGCTGATGGTGAAATGTACGACGGCGTCATATTCCTTGCGCGCTTCCGAAAAAACCTCCGTATATGTCTGCACGTTCACCGCCGAGGTGGACGCGACGCCGCCGGATGCTTCCGTGGCCTGCAAAAGCGCCTCGGGGCTTATATCCACGCCGTCGCGATAGCTCCTGCCCTCGCACGTCACGAGCAGCGGGACGACAGTGATATTGTTCTCTCTCACGAGTGACCGGCTCAGGTCGCAGGTGCTGTCCGCGGTTATTTTGACCTTCATACGGTTTTCATCCCCCTTATTTTCGCGTTGTTATGAGGCTATCTGCCATTGTAATATATTTCACAAGAAAAGGCAATCCGTTTTCCGCTTTTTTATCATTTCCGCCGCGAGGGACAGGAGCGTCTTCCTGTCGTTCGGCACGTCCTGCTCCGTCACGAGCCGGAAAAGCTCCGCCAGCACGCGCCCCACCTCCGGCCCCGGCTGCATACCCAGCGCCAGAAGATCGCCGCCGCGAACGGCCATATCCTTCCGGGAAAAACAGTCCTCCCGCGCGAGTATTTCATCAAGCAGGCGCTGGGTCTCGGCAATAACGGCGAGGTTCCGGGTTCGGACATTTTCCGCCCGGTCGTCCGAATCGGCCCGCCAGCACTGGATGAGCCGCCGGAACGTGTGCTCCCCCAGCCGGACGAGCATCCGCCGCACGCCTTTGGCCGACTGGGGCGGCTGGGCGTCATGGTATTCGATGAGCTCCGTGACCTCCCGGCGCGTGGCGTTATCGCACCGAAGGCGGCGCAGAACATTTTCCGCCGCGTCCGCGCCCGCGGCCGCGTGGCCGTAAAAATGGCCTGTGCCGTTTTCATCCGTGAAATATGTTTCCGGCTTCCCTACGTCGTGCAGGAGCATGGTCAGCCGCAGGGCGGCGTCCGGCTCTATGGCGTCCACCGCCATGGTGGTGTGGGTCCATATGTCGTGGACATGATACGGGCTCCGCTGGTCGAAGCCATACTCCGCCGCAAGCTCCGGGACGATCTCGAACACCACATCGGGAAAGCCGCGCAGCACCGCCCCCGCGCCTGCGCCCGTGAGGATGCCTTTCAGTTCGGAAAAGACCCGTTCCGGGGATATTTTTTTGAGAAGCGCCCTGTTTTCATGGACGGCGCGCGCGGTATCATCCTCGAGCCGGAAGTCAAGACGCGCGGCAAAGCGCAGCGCGCGGAGGATGCGCAGCGCGTCCTCGCCGAAGCGGCGGTCAGGCTCGCCCACGCAGCGGATGATCCCCGCCCGAAGGTCGGCCTCGCCGCCGAAGGGATCTATGACGGAGCCGTCCCGGTCATAGGCCATGGCGTTCACGGTAAAATCCCGCCGGGCCAGATCCTGCTTTAGCGTATGCACAAAGCGCACCTCGTCCGGGTGGCGGCCGTCGGCATAGCCTTTCTCGCTGCGGAAGGTGGTTATTTCCATGGGCCGTCCGTCCGCAATGACCGTCACGGTACCGTGCTTCACGCCCGTTTCGACGACCCGGAAGCCCGCGAGAGCTGCCTTTGTCTGTTCCGGCGCGGAGGCGGTACAGATGTCCCAGTCTCCCGGCGTCCGGCCCAGAAGCCCGTCCCGGACGCAGCCGCCCACGGGATAGGCGTCAAAGCCCGCCGCCCACAGCAGCTCCAGTACCTTATTCACTTCCGGCGGCGCAATGTCCATTTCCGTGCCTTTCCAAAACAA
>CAZEXC010000074.1:0-8130 GCA_964516625.1 uncultured Oscillospiraceae bacterium
TGGGCACCACGCCGATGTCGTACAGGAACTTGTGCCAGAACCGGGAGTACAGCAGGTGCAGGGTGGTGTGCTCCATGCCGCCGTTGTACCAGTCCACCGGGGACCAGTAATCCAGCGCCTCCTTAGAGGCGATGCCGGTCTCGCAGTGGGCGTCCATATAGCGCAGGAAGTACCAGCTCGACCCGGCCCACTGAGGCATGGTGTCCGTCTCCCGCTCGGCGTCGCCGCCGCATCTGGGGCATTTGCACTCCACCCAGTCCCGCATCTTCGACAGGGGACTTTCGCCGGTATCGGTGGGCTCGTAGCTCTCCACATCCGGCAGGAGGACGGGAAGCTCCTCCTCCGGCACGGGGACCCACCCGCATTTCGGGCAGTTTATCATAGGGATCGGCTCGCCCCAGTACCGCTGGCGGGAAAAGACCCAGTCGCGGAGCTTGTAATTTACCTTCCGCGTACCGACGCCTTTTTCCTCCAGCCAGTTGATCATCTTTTCCTGAGCCTCGGCCACGGGCAGGCCGTCCAAAAAGCCGGAATTGACCAGCGTGCCGGTGGCGCAGGCGGTATATGCCTGCTTCTGTACGTCGCCGCCGGAGACGACCTCTATGATGGGAAGGTCGAACGCTTTGGCAAAATCCCAGTCACGCTCGTCGTGGGCGGGAACGGCCATAATCGCGCCGGTACCGTAGGTCGCAAGGACATAGTCGGAGATGAAGATAGGTATCTCCCTGCCGTTTACGGGGTTGATGGCGCGTACGCCGTCGAGCCTTACGCCGGTCTTGTCCTTGACAAGCTCCGTGCGCTCAAACTCGGACTTTCTCGCCGCGGCCTCCTGATAGGCGCGTACCTCGTCGGCGTTTTTGAGCAGCGGCATCCATTTTTTCACCAGCTCGTGCTCCGGGGCCATGACCATGTAGGTCGCGCCGAAAAGCGTGTCGCACCGGGTGGTGAAGATACGCATATTATCCCCCGTCGTGGTGGCAAAATCCACCTCCGCGCCGACGGAGCGGCCTATCCAGTTGCGCTGCTGTATCTTCACGCGCTCGATGTAGTCCACGTCGTCCAGATCGTCTATGAGCCGCTGAGCATAGGCGGTTATCCGCAGCATCCACTGGCTTTTTTCCTTCTGCACGACCTCCGCGCCGCAGCGCTCGCACACGCCGTTTACGACCTCCTCGTTTGCCAGCACGCACTTGCAGGAGGTACACCAGTTGACGGGCATGGTGGCTTTATACGCAAGGCCATTTTTGTAAAGCTGCAAAAATATCCACTGGGTCCATTTATAGTATGTAGGATCCGTGGTGTCCACGCAGCGATCCCAGTCAAAGCTGAAGCCCAGCATCTTGAGCTGCGCGGTGAAGTTTGCGATGTTCTGCTTCGTCACCTCTCGGGGGTGCATATGGTTTTTGATGGCATAGTTCTCCGTCGGCAGGCCGAACGCGTCATAGCCAATGGGGAACAGCACGTTGTACCCCTGCATCCGGCGCTTGCGCGCCACGATATCCATGGCCGTATAAGGGCGGGGATGGCCGACGTGCAGCCCCTGCCCCGAGGGATAGGGAAATTCCACAAGGCCGTACCATTTTGGCCGGGGATCCCCGGTCTTCGCGGCGTAAGGCTTCTCCTGCTCCCACCGCGCCTGCCATTTCTTTTCAATGCGTTTGAAATCATATGCCATAACTTTTACGCCTCTATTTCTGCAATATCAATCTCCTGCGCGTCGCTCCAAAGACGCTCCAGATTATAAAACTCTCGCGTTTCCTTTTGGAAAATGTGGACGATGAGGCAGCCAAAATCCAGAAGAAGCCAGCTGCTGTTGCGATAACCCTCCCGCCGCACAGGCGGGAGCCCCGCCATGGAGAGGCGCTTGTCCACCTCGTCGTAAAGCGTGCGTACATGGGTGGAGGAGGTGGCGGTGCAGATGACGAAATAGTCGGCCAGCACGGTCAGCTCCTCGGTCTTCAAAAGGCGGATATCCACGCCCTGCTTGTCGCTCAGGGCCTGAACCGCCAGCTTTGCCGCTGCAAAAGGTTCCATAGTTATCTCCTGTGTATTGAAATCAAAATCAGATTGTATCGGGTATGCCTTCGGCGCGGACAGGCTCTTTCCCTTTCTGCCGCAGCAGGCCGAGATAATATTTCTGTCCCCGCACGGTGTCCCCGTGGCTCTCCCGGCCCTTGCCGCGCACCTCGCAGATGGTCATGCGCATACCGAGCTCCATGGCCGCGTCCAGATCCTCATAGGCCGCGCGCCGCAGCTCTTTGAGTCCGTCGAAGTCCTTGCGTCCCGGTTCTATGTAGTCGGCAAGATAAATGACCCTTTCCAGAAGGCTCATGCCCGGCCTTCCCGTGGTATGCCATCTTATGGCGGAGCATATCTCCGGCGGCATTCCGAACACGTCCCCGGCCAGCGCCGCGCCTGTCTTGGCGTGAAAGAGCTTTTCGCTCTCCTTTTCGGGATCTTCTGTTATGATAGCATATTTGCGGCACAGGCGCAACTGCTCCCTGCCGGTAAGTTTTTTGGTCATGTCGTGGCAGATGGCCGCCTCCGCGGCGGCGTCCTCCGGCGCTCCCCAGCGTCTGGCCAGACGGACGGCCTCCTGCTCCGTGCCGCGCACATGCGCCACCCGCTGCGGATCAAGGTACGCATAGGCCCGGGAGCGGAGCCATTCCAGCTCCGGCCTTGCGCCGTAGAGCCGGTTTTGGATGATGTAGGCGTATACCTCCTCCGGGACGGAACCTCGCCCCAGCCGCTTTCCGAAAAGCGCCCTAAGCTCCGTGGAGGACACCTCCAGCGGCCGTCCGGGTATCTCATACACCGTCGCGCCGCAGCGCTCCCGCATAAGATTTACCTGCGCCTGCGCCGCCGCGCCGTCCTCCGCCTGACGGGGAAAATAGGCGATCGAGGCCAGAGACAGGATGACCTCCGGCTCGTGCCACTGGAAAAAGCTCAAAAGCATATCCGTTCCCAAAAGGAATATCAGCTCGTCCTCGGGGTAAAGCCTTTTGAGCTGCCGCATCGTATCGGAGGTATAGCTCTTTCCCTCGCGGCAAAGCTCCATATCCAGCACCTGCGCGCCGGGTATCCGGCCCGCGGCAAGCTCCGTCATGCGAAGCCTGTGAGCAGGCTCCGCCCCGCCCGGCGGCTGGGCCTTATGGGGCGGCACGGACGCGGGGATGATGAGCGTCCGACCCGGCCGCAGAGCCTCCATGGCCGCTCTGAGCGAACGGATATGTCCCTCGTGGGGCGGGTCAAAGCTCCCTCCGTAAACGAGAATCCTCACCTTGGCTCATCCTTTCGGCAGTATGATTTTTGCCTCTTTATCGCTTTTTTTATACAGCACGAAGACGCGGCCTATGACCTGCACGCCCTCGGCTCCGCATGCCGCGCACAAAAGCTTCTGCGCCTCGGCGGCGGTATGCGCGCACGACTCCTGCACGCGCCCCTTGACGAGCTCCCGCGCCGCCAGCGCCGCGTTCGCCTCGGCGACGACCGGCTCCGTCACGCCGGCCTTCCCCACGTAAAGGACGCATTCCTCTTTCTGCGCCAGAGCGCGCAGATACGCGCGCTGTTTACCACTGAGCATAGTCCACCTTCTCCAGTTCCTCCCGAAACACCGCAAGCGCCCGCGCGCGGTGCGAGATCTGATTTTTTATCTCCTGCCCCAACTGGGCGAAAGACTGGTCGTACCCCTCCGGGGCGAATATGGGGTCGTAGCCGAAGCCCGCGTCCCCCGCCGGCGCCGACAGGATGCGGCCGGGGCACTCTCCCCGGGCATATATCGTCTTGCCGCCGGGAAACGCGCAGCAGATGCAGCTTACGAATTTCGCCCGCCGATCCTCCGCGCCCTCCAGCTTTTCCAGAAGGTATTCGTATTTCTGCGCGTCCGTCCATTCCTTGCCGCCGCCGAAGCGCGCCGTGTGTACGCCGGGCGCGCCGCCCAGCGCGTCCACGCACAGGCCGGAGTCGTCCGCCACGGCGGGAAAGCGCGTGACCTCCGCCACGGCGGAGGCTTTCAAAAAAGCGTTTTCCTCAAATGTGTCGCCGGTCTCGTTTACTTCAAAGTCGATCCCCGCCATGGCCTGCGGCACAAGGCCGACGCCCAGAGGAGCCAGAAGCTGTCTAAATTCCCGGAGCTTTCCCGGATTGTTGGACGCAAGAATAAACGTCACTGCATCATCGCCTCCGCAAACTCCCGCGCGTCGAACGCCCGCAGATCGCTCTCTCCCTCGCCCACGCCCACGAGCTTCACGGGAACGCCCAGACGCCGCGCGATGGAAAGCGCCACGCCGCCCTTGGCCGTGCCGTCGAGCTTTGTGAGGACGATGCCGGTGATCCCGGCGGCTTTGGCAAATTCCTCGGCCTGAACAACGCCGTTCTGCCCGGTGGTAGCGTCCAGCACGAGAAGTATCTCGCAGGCCGCCTCCGGCAGCTCGCGGGAGACGATCTTTGTTATTTTCGTAAGCTCGTTCATCAGGTTCTGCTTATTGTGGAGCCGGCCGGCGGTGTCCACGATGACGATATCCGTGCCGCGGGCCTTTGCCGCGCTGCACGCGTCGAACACCACCGCGCCGGGATCGCCGCCCTCGCCGTGGCGGACGATCTCCGCGCCGGTGCGCTCCGCCCATATATCAAGCTGTTCCGACGCCGCCGCGCGGAACGTATCCGCCGCCGCCAGAAGGACCTTTTTCCCCTGTCCGGCAAAGCTCCTCGACAGCTTCCCGATGGTCGTCGTCTTCCCGACGCCGTTCACGCCCACCATCATGATGACCGACGGCTTCGTGGATATATCGAGCTCCGACGATCCGGCAGCCTCCATCTGCTCTACGAGGACATCCGCCAGCCGCCGCTGTATCTGCTCTCCCTTGAGACCTTTTTCCTCCCGCAGGGCCTCCACGATCTCCTCCGCCGTCTCTATGCCGGCGTCCGCCATGATGAGCTTTTCCTCCAGCTCGTCGAGAAATTCCTCATCCACTCTGGAACGGCCGGAGAACAGCCCCGCCAGAAAGCCCTTTTTCTTTTCTTTGAATAAAGCCATAAAAAGCTGCTCCTTTACGCCTGAGCGGTCTTCTGCGCCTCGGCAAGATCAAGCTCGATAACGCTGGACACGCCCTTTTCCTGCATGGTCACGCCCATCAAAACGTCCGCCTGCTCCATGGTGCCGCGGCGGTGGGTGATAACGATAAACTGCGTTTTGTCGAGCCTGTGTAAGTATTCCGCAAATCGGACGACGTTTTCCTCGTCCAGCGCCGCTTCTATCTCGTCCATGACGCAAAACGGCGTGGGACGCACCTTGAGTATCGAGAAATACAGCGCGATGGCCACGAAGGATTTCTCCCCGCCGGAGAGCAGGCTTATGTTCGACACAGCCTTGCCGGGGGGCTGGACCTTTATCTCGATGCCGCAGTTGAGCACGTCGTCCTCGTCCTCCAGCCGGAGGCTTGCCCGTCCGCCGCCGAACAGCTCCAGAAACGTGGTTTGGAAGCTTTCGTTTATCGCGTCGAACTCAGAAACGAATATCTCCTCCATCTGGCGGGTGATGTCCGCGATGATGGACAGCAGCTCATTTTTTGCCTTGGTGATGTCGTCGCGCTGCTCCGTGAGATAGTCGTATCGTTCGCCGACGCGCTTGCTTTCCTCGATAGCGCCGAGATTCGGCGTGCCGAGCTTGTGGATTTCGCGCTTGAGCTCCGCGATGCGCCGATTCGCCGCCGACAGGCTCTCCAGCGGCTTCCGCTGGGCCTGAGCCGCCGAGCGGCTGAGCTCATAGCTGTCCCAGAGCTTGTCGATGATCTGCTTTTCCTCCATCTCCGCGGCCATGATGCGCCGCTCGATGGAGGCGGCAAGGCGCTCTTTCTCCAAAAGCTCCTCGTTTTTGCGCTGGGCATCCTTGTCCGCCTGCGTGCGTCTTGCCTCAAGGTCAAATTTCCGCCGGGTCATCTCGCTTATCTGCTCCCGGTACTGCTCCGCGCGGCGGGCAAGCTCCCGGTCACGCTCCGCATTTTTGGCAAGCTCCCCGTCGATTTCGGCGTTTTTGCGTTCATAGCCCTCGATAAGGCTCTTTCGCTGATCGCCCCCGGCCAGCATAGCGGCTTTCACGTTCTCCAGTTGTCCGGCGCTCTGGCGCTTCGCGCTCCGCTCCGCGTCGAGCCCCGCGGCGTCCCGCCCGGCGGCGGCAAGCTCCTCGGAGGCCACGTCCAAATCGTACCGCGCCCCGGCAAGCTCCCGCTCCGCCGCCTGAAGCTCCGCCGTTTTTTCCTCCTGACGGAGCTTTATGCTCTCCCTCTCCTTTTTGAGCCGTTCAAGCTCGTTTGCCCGGGACAAAAAGCCCGTCCCCCTGGCGGCGCTGCCGCCGGTCATGGAGCCGCCGGCATGGAGCACCTGCCCGTCCAGAGACACGATGCGAAACTGGTTATTGTATTTTCGGGCTATGGCAAGAGCGTCCGACAGGGTTTCCGTCACCGCCGTGCGGCCGAGAAGATTTTCCACGATGCCGGCATATCGCCCGTCAAACTGCACGAGATCGACAGCCAGTCCAAGAAAGCCCGGCTCCCCGCGCGGCGGGGTTTTAAGGACGTTCCCCCGCGTCGTGCTCAGAGGCAGGAACGTGCCGCGCCCGCCGTCCCGGCGCTTTAAAAGCTCGATGGCGCTTTTGCCATCCTCCGGCCTGTCCACGACGATATTCTGCGCCGACATGCCAAGAGCCGTCTCCACCGCGAGAGCATAGCGATCCTCGGTGCGGATGAGGTTTGCCACCGGCCCGTGGACGCCCCGGAGAGTTCCGCGCTCGGCCTCGCGCATAACGGTCTTGACCGCGCGGCTGAAGCCCTCGTAGTCTTTTTCCATCTCCGTGAGCATGACGATGCGCCCGTCCATGCTCCGTCCGTCCACGGTAAGACGCGTGACCTCATCCCGCAGGGCGGACACCTGCCGCTCCCGGCCTCCCATCTTCATTTTGTGGCCGTTCACCACGTTGGAGAGCTGGCGAACCTTTTCAGAGAGCGCCTCGTATTGCTTATCTATCTCGCCGATACGCAGGGAGAGCTCTTCGATCTGCCCGTCCAGCGCGCGGATGCGCCCCTCATCCTCGGACATATCGCTGCGCACGCGGGCGGCGCTGTCCTCGTTGTTTTTTCTGTCGGCGCGCAAGACCGCCGCGATACGCTGGTTTTCGCCGATGTCCCCTTCCGTCTGCGCAAGCATCTGGCGCACTTTTTCGGTCTGAACGTCCATCTCGCGCATTTTCTCGGATATGGACTCCGTTTCCCGATAATTGTCCGAAACCGCAGCGCGGGCCTGCTCCAGATCCGCCTGCGCCTCCTCATGGCTCCGGCGGATGGACGCCGTCTGCCCGGCGAGCTTGTCCAGAGTCTCCATCCATGCGGAGACCTCCAGCGTACGGAGCTCCTCCCGCAGGAGAAGGTACTTCTCCGCCACCTCCGCCTGCCTGCGCAGGGGCGCGAGCTGAAGCTCCAGCTCGTCTATCTTGTCCCCGACGCGCAGGAGCGTTTCGTCTGTTGCGGAAAGCTTGCGCTCGGCCTCCTCCTTACGGAAGCGGTAGCGGGAGATGCCCGCCGCCTCTTCAAATATCTCGCGGCGGTCGGTGCTCTTGGCGGAGACGATCTCGCTTATGCGCCCCTGACCGATGATGGAGTACCCGTCCCGGCCAAGACCCGTGTCCATCAGCAGCTCGTTTACGTCGCGCAGGCGGACATTTTCTTTGTTTATAAAGTATTCGCTGTCACCGCTGCGGTAATACCGGCGGGAGATAGACAGCTCGTCGCTGTCAATGTCGAAGATACGGGCCGTGTTGTCAAGGATGAGCGTCACCTGCGCAAAGCCCAGCGGTTTCCTCTTTTCCGTGCCGCCAAAGATGACGTCTTCCATCTTGCCGCCGCGCAGGGCGCGCGTGCGCTGCTCGCCCATGACCCACAGTACCGCGTCCGATATGTTGGACTTGCCCGACCCGTTCGGCCCGACGATCATCGTTACGTCCTTTTCAAACAGGAGCGTCGTCTTGTCCGGAAAGGACTTGAAGCCCTGTATCTCAAGAGCCTTTAGATACAAACTCTACACCTCTGTTGGTATTCTTTCGTACTTGAATATACAAAATATAGTATACCGCGAGAATCC
>CAZEXC010000075.1:0-8128 GCA_964516625.1 uncultured Oscillospiraceae bacterium
CGGGGACGGCATTTCCCCGCCGCGCACAAGGGTTCGCCGCCAGCGGTTCGAGCGCTCGTACCACCAGCCGAAGGGAACGGAGGAAAACGGCGCTATCATGCACGCGACATACAGGCCGTCCAGCCCCCAGAAATGGTTGAACAGCGCGCCGAGCAGCGTCCGCATGAGGATGCAGTTTATAAAGCTCGACCCAAAAGCGAACCATGTGTCGCCGGAGCCTATCATCAGGCTGTGGTAAACAAGGAAGCTGGCGTAAAACACCTGACCGATGATTTCAAAGCGCAGGTTCCGCACGGCGGCTGCCGCCGTGTCCGCGTCGGAGGTGAAGATGCGCACGAGCGCCGGGGCGGAGGCCTCCACCACGGCAATGATGACAAGCGCCATGCCGACGGTGAGCTCCATGGCCGAGTACATGGTCTTTTTCGCCCGGTCAAACTGCCCCGCGCCGAGATTCTGCGCCACCATGCTGGACGCGGCGGTGGACATGGTGTTTATGATGAGCTGGCAGAACTCTTTTATCTTGTTGGAAACGCCGTTCCCGGCGGAGACCGCCACGCCGTAGCCGTTTATGAAATACGTCACCGACAGCCACGAAAAGGCTGCCACGCTCATCTGCACCGCGCAGGGAAAGCCCAGCTTCAGCTCGGTTTTGAGCTTGTCGGCGTGCAGACGCAGGCGGTTTACATAAAGTCCAAACACCTCCGGTTCGCGGAACAGGTACCGGGCCGCGACAAAAAAGCTGATGGCCTGAGAAATGACCGTTGCCAGCGCCGCGCCGAAAATGCCCATGCCGAAAACGGCCACGAACAGGATGTCCAGCACGATATTCGCCGCGGCGGTGGAAGCCACGCACACGAGAGGCGCGCGGGAGTTTCCCACGGCGCGCAGCGTCGCGGCGCAGGTGTTGTAGCCGGCGACGAAGAGAAGCCCCACCGCGCAGGTGCGCAGATAGATGTCCGCCTCCTCGATGGCGGGCGCGCCGAGAAGACGCAGGATGCCGCGGCTTGTGAAAAACAGCGCCGCCGCCGATATGAGCCCGGCAAGCATGCCGCCGGTGAACAGCGTCACCGTCGACTCCTTCATGTTCCTGTCGTCCTTCGCGCCAAAATACTGGCCCACAAGCATACTGCCGCCGTTTGAAAGGCCGAACAGTATCTGTGTGAGCATGGTTATGACGGTGTTGGCGTTCGTAAGCCCCGACAGGGCGGCGGAGCCGATGAACTGCCCGGCGACAATGGTGTCCACGATGCCGTACATGGACTGCAGGACGCTGGAGGCCACCAGCGGCAGCGAATAGGTTATGAGGGATTTGAAAATGCTCCCCTGCGTGAGATCCCGCTGAGCCATGGCGTCAGTTCTTGAGACTGTGCACGGGAGCGGGGATATGGCCGCCCCGGGCGATGAAGGCTCCGGCGCTCTCCGGGTGGACGGGCATGACCGGCGCGGAGCCGAGGAGCCCGCCGAAATCCACGGTGTCCCCCACCCTGCGCCCGACGGCGGGGATAAGGCGCACGGCGGTGGTCTTGCTGTTCTGCATGCCGATGGCGGCCTCGTCGGCGATGATGGCGGCGATGGTATCGGCGGAGGTATCGCCCGGCACGGCGATCATATCGAGACCCACGGAGCAGACGCATGTCATGGCCTCCAGCTTGTCAAGGGTCAAAACGCCGGATCTGGCCGCGGCGATCATGCCCTCGTCCTCGCTGACGGGGATAAACGCCCCGGACAGGCCGCCTACCCGGCCGGAGGCCATGAGCCCGCCCTTTTTCACCGCGTCGTTCAAAATCGCCAGCGCGGCGGTTGTGCCGTGGGCGCCGCACACGGAAACGCCCATTTCTTCCAGAATACGGGCGACGCTGTCGCCCACGGCGGGCGTGGGCGCGAGAGACAGATCGACCACGCCGAAGGGAACGCCCAGCCGCTCGGAGGCGGTCTTTGCCACGAGCTGACCCATGCGGGTGATGCGGAAAGCGGTCTTTTTGATGATCTCGGCCACCTCGTCAAAGGGCTTTCCTTTGGCGCTTTCCAGCGCGTGATGCACGACCCCCGGGCCGGAGACGCCCACGTTCACGGCGCACTCCGGCTCGCCCGGGCCGCAGAAAGCCCCCGCCATGAAGGGGTTGTCCTCCACGGCGTTGCAGAACACCACAAGCTTGGCGCAGCCGATGCCGCCGCTTCCGGCGGTCAGCTCCGCCGTCTGCTTCACGATGCGTCCCATGTCGGCCACGGCGTCCATGTTGATGCCGGCCTTCGTAGAGCCGACATTCACGCTGGCGCAGACGAGATCTGTCTCCGAAAGGGCTTGGGGGATGCTGGCGATAAGGCGGCGGTCGCCGTTGGTGAAGCCCTTCTGCACAAGGGCGGAAAAGCCGCCGATGAAGTCAACGCCGCAGTCCTTCGCGGCTCTGTCCATCGCCGCGGCGACAGGGGTGTAGTCCTCCGTTTCGCAGGACTGAGCCACCATGGAGATGGGGGTGACGGAGATGCGCTTGTTCACGATGGGGATGCCAAGCTCCGCCTCGATGCCCCGGCAGACGGGAAGGAGGTTTTCCGCCATGCGGCATATCTTGTCGTAGACCCGCCGGGCGCACTCGCCGGCGTCGGGGTGGGCGCAGTCGAGCAGGTTGATCCCCATGGTGACGGTGCGGATGTCAAGATGCTGGTGATCCAGCATATCAATGGTCTGGAGTATATCAAAAGTATTGAGCATGGCAGCGCCTCAGACACGGTGCATGGCGTCGAAGATATCCTCGCGCTGGATGCGGATGGAAAGGCCGAGGGCCTCGCCGCCGGCGTCCAGAGAGGACTGTATCTCGTCAAACGGCCTGTCGGAGGTGGCGGTATCCACCAGCATGACCATGGTAAAAAGTCCGTCCATGATGGTCTGGTTCAGATCCAGGATGTTGACGTTCATGGACGACACAAGCGTGCATATGTCGGCGATGATGCCGATGCGGTCTCTGGAAAAAACGGAAATGATCGCTCTCATATAAATATTCCACTCCTGCTCGATTTGCATATCATTTTTCATAGATCGACGATATCGACAACGGTGAGGATGTCCCCCTCCACCGTGAAGCGCACGTCGTAGGTAAGGTAATAAAAGCCGTAGCGCCGGGCGGGATCGCTGATATACGCCGGCCTGGGATCCTGCGCCAGAATGCCGAAAAGGGCCTCGCGCCTGTCCTCCGGGATCCTTGCGAGAAGCGCCTCGGGAAACTCGACCTTCAGACGGTAGTCGGCGACCTCGTCCGCAAAGCCGTTCGCCGCGTCGGGATGGCAGTCCGTAAATGAAAGATAGGGCTTTATGTCATAGATGGGCGTGCCGCTCATGAGATCCGCGCCGGACACGCGCAGGACAGGGCCGAGCTTTTCGCCGCGCTCGATGGCCTCGAGCTTTACGGAGGAAAGGCCGAGGGCGTTTGGCCGGTAGGGCGACCGGGTGGCGAAAACGCCCATACGGCGGTTGCCGCCGAGACGCGGCGGCTTTACCGTGGCGGCCCAGGCGTCCCGGCTGTTTTCCGAAAAGCCCCAGATCAGCCACAGGTGAGAGTAGCCCTCAAGCCCCCGGAACGCCGTGGGGTCGCGGTACAGCGGCTCAAAGACGATGCGCGCCGTCAGCGCCGGCACGAGACCGCTCTGGCGCGGCACGCCGAATTTGGTCGGCAGATCGCACAGGATGTGGGCGATGGGCGCGATGACGCGCCGCTCGTTCCGATCCTTCACCCGTCCCGCTCCTGCGCGTTGAGCCACTGGAAGATGTTGTCATAGACGCCGTTTTCATCCTCCGCCTTCTCGTCGCCGCCGGCGTCGGAGGGTTCAAAGCCCCGCAGGAAAATTTCCGAGCCGTTTATGATCTTGTCCCGATCCTGCACATAGGAGACCTGATCGTTGAACAGATATATCCACGACCAGTGGCTCATGTAGACGGTCTCGGAGCTCTCCGTACCCTCTACGCCCACATACATGCTGCACCAGCAGTTGTCCGCCCCGGCGCGGAGCAGCCGCTGATATATCGGGATGGTATATTCCGTGGCATTGACAAGGTTATCGGTCGCGGCGGCAATGAACCATATGGGCGTCCGGCACAGAGCCTCCAGCTTCTCCTCTGTCATATAGACGTTCCTTGTCTGGATGTATTCGGAAAAGAACATGCGGTAGCCGCCGTCCCTGTCCTTGGCGTATACCTTGTCGGCATAGGCCATGCTGCACGGGAACGCGGCGGCAAAATAGTCCGGGTAATGTATGAGCATCTCGATGGTCATATAGCCGCCGTTGGACGCGCCGCCCAGATAGATGCGATCCGGGTCCACGTCGGGATTCGTTTCCAGATAATGCTCGATGGTGTCCATGAGTATCTCCGTGTAACGGGAGGGCATATCGCCCCGGCTTTCCACGCCGTCGCCGGCGTCCATCCAGTAGGTGGGCGTCTGCACCACGAGAACGTAGGCGCCGGTTTGCTCACCGGCGGTAAAATAGGACTGTATCTCCGTCTCCGTCAGAGCGGAGACCTCGTTTCCCAAAATGGCCTTTTCGATGTCCGTCCCGCCCTCGCCCCGGGCATGGAGCCAGATGATGAGCGGGTTCTGCTCCCAACTGTCCAGCGTGTCCGGCTCATAGGCGGCATAGGTGAGCGTGAGCGTGTCGGTGGCTTTGGTGAGCGGGTTCACATAGTCGCCGGTATAGCTGCCGTATACGGAAAAGCGGTCAAGCTCCGGGCAGATGCGGTTGTCGATGCAGTCGGCATAGAGGCTCACGAAAAACCGCGTGTCGTTCAAAATCACGTCAAACCCGGCGTCCACGATGTATTCGTCCGCCCAGATATTGTGCTCCGTCTCCATATCCATCTCGAAGGGGGAGCCGGTGCAGTCAAAGCTTGTCTCCAGATCAAAGGCGACATAGCCGGAAGCGCCCTTCACGGCGTTTCCCAGAGCGTCGGACAAATACGCGCCGGTGATCTCCCGCTCATAGTGGGAGGTGACGACGTAGGCGTCCTCATCCAGAGATACGCTGTCCACCTCCTCGTCCAGCTCCACGATGACCTTGCTGACGCCCGGCCCCCACTCAAAGCCGCGCACGACGATATAGCCCGTCACGGCGTGGGGCGTGCCCGGCAGTTCCCCGTCCGGCTCGACGCCGGCCGTCTCCTGCGCGCGGCAGCCGGAAAGGCACAGTATCACAGCAAGCAGATAAAATACAAGGAGAGGGGCTAGCTTCTTCATACAGGAGACCTCCTTATTCGTAGCCGTTCGGGTTGCCGCTCTGCCAGCGCCACGCGTCGGCGCACATATCCTCCACTGTTTTTTCTGTCCGCCAGCCGAGCATCCTTCCGGCCTTGGACGGATCCGCCCAGCACGCCGCGATATCGCCGGGACGCCGGGGCGCGATTTTGTATGGTATCTCCACGCCCGTGGCCCGCCGGAAAGCGTTCACAAGCTCGAGGACGCTCACGCCCCGGCCGGAGCCGAGGTTGAATATCTCCGTGCCGGTATGCTCCAGCGCGTAGCGCAGGGCGGCCACATGGCCTTTCGCCAGATCCACCACATGGATGTAGTCCCGCACGCCGGTGCCGTCGGCGGTGGGATAGTCGTTCCCGAAAATGCTCAGGTATTCGCGCTTTCCCACGGCGACCTGCGTGATGTACGGCATAAGGTTGTTGGGCACGCCGCTCGGCGCCTCGCCGATAAGGCCGCTCTCGTGGGCCCCTACGGGATTGAAGTACCGCAGCAGCACAACGCTCATGGACGGATCCGCCGCCGCCGCGCCGGAGGCTATCTGCTCGATCATAAATTTTGTCCAGCCGTAGGGGTTCGTGCATCCGCCGGTGGGGGAATCCTCCCGGAAGGGGGGTCTGGCCCCGACGCCGTACACCGTGGCGGAGGAGGAAAAGATAAACGGCTTTACGCCGTATTCCGCCATGCACTCCAGAAGCGTCAGCGTGGTGTCCAGATTGTTGCGGTAATACATGAGAGGCTTTTCCACGCTCTCGCCGACGGCCTTATACCCGGCAAAGTGCATGACGGCCGCAGGCCGCGTCTTCTCGAAAATATCCGACAGGGCGGCTCTGTCCGCCACGTCCGCCTCGAAAAGGGGCATTTTTTTGCCCGTTATCCTTTCACAGCGGCGCACGGCCTCCGGGCTGCTGTTGGAAAAATCGTCCACGATGGCCACGTCAAAGCCGGAGTTGGCAAGCTCCACCGCCGTGTGGGAGCCGATGTACCCGGCCGCGCCGGTAAGAAGGATCGTCATACGCATACCTCCGTCGTATCATAACGGTTTTTATATTTTATCATGCCGACGGTAAAAAGACAATCATCATAATTTGAACAGACGGTTAAAAATGCGTCCGACGGATATATCGCGGCGCGGCCCGCGGCGTTTATCCCAGCACTACGTCCAGCGTCATCATGGCGGTAAAGCCGGCGGAGAAAAGGACGGTGCCGAGCTTTGTGCCGGAACCGTCGGACATCTCCGGGATGAGCTCCTGCGCGACGACATACAGCATCGCCCCCGCCGCGAAGCTGAGAAGATACGGCAGCGCCGGAACCATGACGTGCGCGGCCAGAATGGTCAGCGCGGCGCCGACAGGCTCGACGACGCCGGACAGCACGCCGCACAAAAACGCCTTCCCCTTACCCATGCCTCCGGCGCGCAGCGGCATGGAGATGATGGCGCCCTCGGGAAAGTTCTGAATCGCGACGCCGAGGGACAGCGTCAGCGCCCCGGCAAGGGAAAGGCTCTCGCTGTCGGCCATCCACCCGGCGAATACCGCGCCGACGGCCATGCCCTCCGGCAGGTTATGCAGCACGACGGCCAGCACCATCATGCCCGTGCCGGAGAGCCTTTCGCCCTTTTCCCCGGCGCTGTTCGGGTCGTGCAGACACGGAATGATGCGGTCGAGCAAAAGCAGGAACAGTATGCCTATCCAGAACCCGGCTGCCGCCGGGACGAAGGCGTACGCGCCCATGCCGGACGAGCGCTCCATAGCCGGGATGAGAAGGCTCCATACGGACGCGGCCACCATGACCCCGGCGGCAAAGCCGAGAAGCCCCTGCTGTATGGACTGCCTCAGCCGCCGCCGCATGAAAAACACGCAGGCGGCGCCGACAGATGTTCCCAGAAAGGGAAGCATGATCCCCTGAATAGTTTTGACGATGATGTTGCTCTACTCCCTCCTGATTCGGGTTTATAAGCCAGAATATGCCGGAGCGCGCCGATTCGTGCGCCGTGGATGTTTCCCGTCGGTTGACAGCGTCGGCGCGCCCGTGCTAAACTGGCCTCGAAATGAAGCGGATCAAGGCGCGAGGGGGGATTTTTTATGCCCGACCAGTTTTCAAGGACGCGGATGCTTTTCGGCCAGACGGGTATGGAGCGGCTGTTCCGGGCGCGGGTGGCCGTGTTCGGCTTGGGCGGCGTCGGCGGCTACGCCGTGGAAGCGCTGGCGCGGAGCGGCGTCGGCGCGCTCTCGCTCATAGACAGCGACACCGTGAGCCTTACGAATTTGAACCGCCAGATACTCGCCGTCCACGGCACGGTGGGGCAGCGGAAGACGGACGCCGCGCGTCGGCGCGTGCTGGAGATAAACCCCGACGCCGAGGTGGAGACGTATGATATGTTTTTTCTGCCGGAGACGGCGGACACGTTCGATTTTGCGCGGTACGACTATGTGATAGACGCCATCGACACCGTAACGGGGAAGCTTGAGCTGGCGGCGCGGGCCTTTCGGGCGGGCGTCCCCATCATCAGCTCCATGGGAACGGGAAACAAGCTCGACCCCACGGCGCTGGAGGTGGCGGATATCTATGACACCTCCGTCTGCCCGCTGGCGCGGGTCATGCGCCGGGAGCTGAAAAAACGGGGGATCCCGTCGCTGAAGGTGGTCTATTCCCGGGAAACGCCCCTGACGCCGCTTACGCCCCCGGAGGACGGGGACGGTTCAGGCCGCCGCGTGCCGGGCAGCACCGCTTTCGTCCCCGCGGCGGCGGGGCTCATCCTTGCCGGAGAGGTGGTAAAAGACCTCTTGCGCGCAAAATAATGCGGCTCCCCGACAGAAGCAGCAAAAGCTTTTCGAGGATGGTTCGTTCGGGGCGAGGCGGACGACCGGTTGAGGAAGCGATCGTGAAACAAT
>CAZEXC010000076.1:0-7968 GCA_964516625.1 uncultured Oscillospiraceae bacterium
TTGCCTGTCGTCCGGCCGCCGCGCCGTCAATAGTCAGCGAAAAATTCTGTCGTGCCGGTGTAAGAGCCGGTCTGCTGAACGGCAACGAACGTCTTCCCTATGCTCAGAGACAGCGGCTGACCGTCCGCGGTCGTATAGTGGAAGCTGTCGCCTGTGTCCGCACGGTACCACCGAATGGGGACATATTCCCCGCCGCAGCAGAAATACCCGTCGCCGGATCCGGTCAGCTCGATGGTCAGATGAACCCCGTCGGACTGAAGGGAGGTGTCCGCGTTTATGACAAGGACGTTTGCAAAAGCCATCTCCGTCTGCCCGTTATCGGTATAAACGCCGTCGTACTGGTAAGCCGTATACAGCCCGGCGTCCGCGTCGTACCGAAACTCGGTGGTCTTGCCTCCCGCATAGGTTATCCTGACGCAGGCGGCCTGCGCCGTACACTGCTCCGCCGCCGTCCGGCTAAAGGTCAGGCCGCAGCTTGCGTCATAATCGCCGCTGTGCTCCAGCCGGTAATTCAGCGCCTCCGCCGATCGGACAACGAGGCTCCCCGTGGCGAAAAGGCTGTGCTCGATGCCGTAAGTCTGCCTGTCCGGGTCGCGGTAAAAGGTATCGCCGGTGTATTTCCCCGTGACGTAATCCACGCTCTCGATGCTTGCGGAGGAGATATAGTCAAGGCCCTCTGTGGAGCCGCCCGCGTGGACAAGGATGGCGTCGTATGACTCCGCCACGGAGACGTTATACAGTCTGACGGAGCGGATGCTTCCCACCTTCTCCACGGCCTCCATATCCGTAAAAAAGGCCATCATCCGGGTGATGCCGCCCTCGTCCATGAGCTCATAAATGATGTCCGCGCCGGAAACGCCGACCTGAGGCTGGGCGACGCTGATATTGTTGACCATCACGGCATAAGGCCGGGCGGCGCTGATGTCCCGCTCCGTTTCCTCGCCTGTAAGGGGATCGGTATACCCCGCTTCCGCGGGCTGTTCCTCCTCGGTTCCGGCGGCGGGAGCTTCCGTTTCGTCCACCGCGTCTTCCGTCTGCGTGATTTCCAGTTTTTGCGATTCCTCCGCCGACGCCGTATCCGGCTTCCGGCAGCCGGACATCGCGGCCAGAAGCATGGTCGCCGTCAGCAGGAGCACGATTTTTCGGTACATCAAAAGCCTACCTTTCTCCCCATCCCCATGGGGCGTCCGCCGGTCGTCTTTCCATCTTCTCATATATTAAATTAAAGCCGCCGCGCCGTTTCCCGCGCGGATATGCGCGGCGCAAACGGCTCAATGATAATAATGCCCTTCCCCGCATTGACGGATACCGTTAAATGAAGTAAACTATCGCCAGAATAATAACGATTATAACATATGAAGGGTATTTTTGCGATGGTCAAAATCACAGACTTCAAATTTTTCTCCTCGGACGGCCAGCACGACGTCCATGGCCGTATGTGGATACCGGACGGGCGCGTCCGCGGGGTGGTGCAGATCGTCCACGGCGTAGCGGAGCATGTGGGGCGCTATCACGATTTTGCGTCGTTTCTGGCGGAGCATGGCTTTCTGGCGGCGGGAGACGACCATCTCGGCCACGGCTATACGGCCCGGGACGAGTCGGAGCTGGGCTGGTTCGGGGAAAAGGACGGCTGGAACTTTCTCGTACAGGACGAAAAACGGCTGCGCGGCCTTCTGGCGCGGATCTGTCCCGGCGTACCCATGATCCTGCTGGGCCACAGCATGGGGAGCTTCATCGCCCGCACATATATTTGCCTGTATCCCGACGACTTTGACGGCTGCATCCTCTCCGGCACCGGGTATCATGCCGAGCCCGTATGCCGCGCGGGCATGGCTCTGGCCAGACAGGAGATCGTCAGGCACGGGAGCAGAGCCCGGAGTAAAAAGCTGCAAAGCGTCGCCTTCAGCGGCTACCTCAGCCGCGTCAAGGAGCCCATCGGCGAAAACGACTGGATCTGCCGGGACGAGGCGGTCATACGCGCCTACGACAGCGATCCGCTCTGCGGCTGGACAGCCACAGCGGGGCTCATGTACGATATGATGAGCGGTCTTGACATGATTTGCCGGAGCAGATACCTCGCGCAGATGAACAAGGCCATGCCCGTACTGTTCATCTCCGGCGGCGACGACCCTGTGGGAGCCTATGGGAAGGGCGTGGCGGCCGCCGCCCGGCTCTTTCGCCGGGCGGCCATGGAGGACGTGACCGTAAAGCTTTACCCCGGCGCGCGGCACGAGATATTGAACGAGCTCAACCGCCGCGAGGTCTGGTCGGACATCCTGCGCTGGACAGCCGACAAAATATGACAGACAGAAGCAGACCGGCCCGCGCATCCCTCGGGAAGCGCGGGCCGGAGCCGCTGTTCATGTCAATCCTCCGATATGTCGGATGTGTCCGCGTCCTCCCCATCGCCGAGAAGGATCTCCGTCCTGACCGCCTCGACGACAGCCAAGACGTCATCCCTTGCAGCGAACAGGCGCGTCTCGCCGTTCAGGGACACAAGACAGCTGCTGCTGTCGTATTCATAGAACGAAAGCTCTACCTCAGGCCAGTTTTCCCTGTCCTGATAGAAGATGAAGCTCACCATCTCGCTGCGTTCGGGAGCAAGGCCGCTTCCGCTGCCTGTGGCGGTGAGCGCGTCCAGCACCGTCCAGACGTTGTCTGCCGACACCTCCCCGCCCTCATACAGCCAGACGGTTTCCTCCGTGGTTTCGCCGTCGTCATCGGTCACGTCCGTGACGTCCTTTTCGACGCGGCAGGCCATGTCGCCTTCCAGAACGATGTCCACGGCGGTGACGGCGTCCCAATCGAGCTCCAGAATATCGCCCGGCCGCAGATCCTCATAGCCGGTATAGAGCAGGCTGTCGCACACGGAGGAGCTTATGAGATAGACCATCCTCGACCCGGCGATACGGGCATAGCACCCGTCGTCGGCATAGCCGCCTATTTCCAGCGTAAAGCTGGCGGGCGCTTCCCGCTCCTCTGTAATCACGTTCCCGTCCTCGTCCGTCTCGGCGGTATCCGCCGTGACAGTCTCGGTGTAGTTTACGGTAACGGTCACGGCAGGCGTGTCGAGCCCGTACCCTGTCAGATCCTCCTCCGAGGCGTTATAGCTGACGCACTCTATCCAGCTCAAGTCCGTGATCTGGGACACGAAAGAGTTCGTCTCGCTCGTCCCAAGGGTCAGATACGCGCCGTCCTCGTCCTCGAGGAACCACTCGTAATAGTCGCTGTACGCGATGCCGCTGTCCTGCATGTGCTCGATGCGGAGCGTCCGCGTTTCCGCCGTGACGGTGACGTCGGAGATATCGTCCATGGACGGGATGGACTCCTTCTTCACCAGATCGTAAAGACCGTAGGCAAAGCTGTCCACGATGCCGCTGTCCACAAGATAGACGTTCCCGTCGCCGATGGACAGATAGCGCTCGCCGCCCATGCTCGTCTCGTCGCCTACAACAAGCTGCGTCGTGCCGTCCTCCGTGACGTCAACGGTCAGCGTCGGATCCTCCAGCCCGTACTGGGACAGCTCCTCCGGCGACTCGATGGTCTTCGAGGCTGTTATATCGCTTATCGCCTCCAGCATACTGTCGATATAAGCCGTGCTGAGAGGGAACGCCTCGTCCTCCGTATAGGCCCAGACTCCGTCCGTGTTTTCAAAGGAAAGCGTCTCGCCCTCGTACGTCCATGACAGCGCTGTTACCGCGTCCGTGTCCAGCGTAAGGATGCTGACGGCCTGATCCTCCTCCGCTTCCTCCTCCGCGGACAGCTTCGTGGCGGCAAAGGCCGCCGCGCACGCCACGACGAGCACAATAAAGAGTATGCCAAGCTTTTTCCCGCGTTTCATCTGCGCTTCCTCCTTACCACCGTTCCGATGCCGATGCCGAGGTATGCCAGCGGGATCAGGCCGATAACGCAGAATATGATGATGGCGGCCATTCCGCTGCTCATGGTGACGTACTCATAACTCAGGCTCTTGGCGTGGATGGAAATGCTGCTTTCCGACTGACCGCATGTCCAGCTCAGGGCGTTGAGGAAGAGATCCTCGTTGCCGCCGGACACCTCCATGTTCGTCTGCTCATCCAGCAGATAGGAGGAAGATACCCAGACGATCTTGCTTTCCGTGTCGTCGTCGACGGCGTCCGTTATCGCCACGGCCAGGGCAAAAGGCCCGTCGATGTCGCCGTCCTCCTTCTCATAGGTCGTCAGCGAATAACCGGCTGTCTTGGAAAACGCCGAATCGGAGGTCGTCAGAAGCTCCGTCACGGTAACGCCGTCCGGCAGCTCGTCGTCCACCATAAGGCCCTGCGCGATGGGCAGCAGGACATAATAGCCGTTCTCGCTCAAGGGCGACGTGATGGCGTGGTCTTCTATCTCGGGGAGCAGGTAATAGGGCGTTCCCCATGCGTAGTAGTTCTGGTTTCCCTCGATGACGATGCCATCCGCGGCGGTCACGCCGTATCCTGCCATCAGCGCCTCAAGGTTTTCAAGGCTCCCGTCCTCCTGAGGCTCCGAGAGCAGGATAAGGTTCCCGCCGCCTTGCAGGTAGGCAAGGAGCACATCCTTTTCCTCCTCGGATATATCGCTCTGCGGCGCGTATATCAGGATCGCGGCCGCGTCGTCGGGAACCTCCTCCACTGTCAAAAGCGACAGGGCTTCCGTCTCGATATTCGCGTCTGTAACCGCGTCGGAGAAGGCAGTGGCCATCGTCGCCTCGCCGTGGCCGCTCAGGATATACAGCTTCGGCAGATCCTCGCTCACCACATAGTCGATGGCGGAGGTCACGGCGCTTTCGCCCGCGAAGCTGACGTCGTAGCTTCCGGTGGTGTAGTAGTCGCTGTAATCGTAAGAATATATGTCGTAGTAATCCACATAGCGGTACCGCTCGCCGGACTCCACAAGAAGGCTGTTGTTATAGACGCTGGTGATGCCATACTGCTGCAAAAACGTGGGATAGACATCCGGGTCGCGCTTGAGGATCGATATATGGTCGCTCATGGCGGCGTATCGGTCGAGCAGGATGCCGACGGTATCGTCCTCCTCGCCGGACTGGACGATCCAGTAGATGGTGATATCCTCCTCCAGCGCCGCCAGGACCTTTTCCGTCTGGTCGGAGATGGAGAAAAGCTGGTTCGATGTGACGTCAAGCTGCGTTATCCTCGACGGGAGCGCCCCGGCGAAAATATTGACCGCGACGGCTATGAGCAGCACAATCACACAGGCGGCGACGCTGTAGCCGCCGATGCGGAAGGAGCGGGTCGTGAACGCCGCCTTCAGGCTCATGGGCCTGCGCTTTGCGGTTTTTTCCGGCTGATCTTCCGTATTCTTTTTCTCCGCGGGCATTTTCATTCGCTCCACCTCCGTTTCTCAAGGGACTGCACGCTCAAAAACAGGAACACGCCCGTTACCGAGATGAAGTACACGATGCTGGTCACATCGAATACCCCGTCGATAAAGGTATAGAACCGCTCGAACAGGGAGAGCTTTTCCATGATATTGGGAAACAGCCCCTCAAACGCGGAGCTGTTGAAGGCGTAAAGCATCAGCAGCGCCGCTTCCAGAACGCACCCGACGATGAGCGCCGCCGCGCCGCTTTTCGTCATGAGCCATATCACGACGGCCAGAACGACGGCCACGGCGGTAAAGGCCAGCAAAGACGCCGACGCGGTGGTCGATACAAAGCCCGCGAGGCTCGACAGGTAATAATTCAGCAGCATGACCACGAAGCAGAGCCCGGCGGAAACGGCCTGACTCTCCGTCAGGGAAGAGATGAACATGCCGATGGACAAAAGCGCCGCGCCAAGGAAGAAAAAGCCCACGATAGCGCTGAACGCCGCGGGAAGGTACACGCTGCCGAACGCCGTCAGCACCAGCGGATAAATGCAGATGATAACGAGCGGGAGGAGGAACATGCACAGCATGGCGGCGTATTTGCCCAAAACCACCTTCGTCATGCTCAGCGGCAGGGAATAAAGAAGCTGGTCGGTCTTCTGCCGCCGCTCCTCGGCCAGCACACGCATGGTCAAAACGGGTACGATGATCAGAAAAATAAAGGACATGCCGCCGAGGACGTATTCAAAGTTCGTCACGCCGTAGCGGATATTGTACACCATGGTGTATATGCCCGCGAAAACCAGCAGGAACGCGCCGAATACATAGGCGGTCAGGTTTGTAAAATAAGAGCTCAGCTCATGGCGAAAAACAGCTTTCATTGCTTTTCTGCCTCCTGCGTTTCTGAAATTCCCGGCTCAGCCGCGGGCGCCTCGTCCGCGGCGGGGCTGTCTTCCTCGTCCGGCCGTTCCGCGCCGGCGGAAGATTCCGGCTCGCCGTTTGTCAGCTCGATAAAGATATCCTCCAGACTTGCCCGCTCCGCCGCCATGCGAAGGATGGGGCATCCGGCGTCTGCAAATGCGAAAAACAGCGACCGGCACACATCGTCGGCGTCGGGGACGGCGGTTTCCAGCTTGACGGCGCATTTTCCGCCGTCCTCGGGCTTTATCTCCGCCTCGACCTCATACGGGAGCGCGGCCAGAATGGCCCGCACCTTTTCCTCCGGCGCCTCCGCCGTCATGTCTATGCCCGTGCGCCCGGCGAACCGCTTTTCAAGATTCTCCGGCGTGTCGCACGCCACAAGGCGGCCCTTGGAGATGATAAGTATCGTCTCGCATATCGCCTGCACCTCAGACAGGATATGGCTTGAGAGGATGACCGTATGCTCCCGGCCCAGACTCTTTATCATCTCGCGTATCTCGATGATCTGCTTGGGATCCAGACCGACGGTAGGCTCGTCCAGAATGATGATCTCCGGGTCGCCCAGTATCGCCTGGGCAATGCCGACGCGCTGCTTATAGCCCTTGGAGAGATTTTTGATGAGCCGGTCGGCCACATCCGTTATCCGGGTCGCCTCCATCACGCGGCCTATCTTCTCCGGGAGTTCCGCCTCCGGGATGCCCTTGGCGCGCCCGACAAAGGTCAGATACTCCCGTGGCGTGCGGTCAAGGTACAGCGGCGGCTGCTCCGGCAGGTAGCCGATGAGCCTTTTCGCCTTGTCCGCCTGTTCAAAAATGTCATAGCCGCCGATGAGTACCTCGCCGGAGCTGGCCGCAAGGCACCCGGTCATGATATTCATCGTGGTGGACTTCCCCGCCCCGTTTGGCCCGAGGAAGCCGTATATCTGCCCTTTTTCGATGGAAAAAGACAGATCCGACACGGCCGTGTTGCCGCCGTACCGTTTGGTAAGGTGCTTTACCTCTATCAAAGAAACGTCCCCTTTCTGCTCGGCGCGTTCCGCGCCGTATAAAAGCGCTGTCTGGTATTGTAGGGTACGACTGTAAACGGGATTTGAATATAATGTAAAACTTTTATGACCTGACCGAATCTCCCCGTTTTTTTCAAATCCGGCGGAAGAGCCTGAACGCCGCCCCCGCCTGTTATCGAAGCCCGCCGATCCCCGCGCGGACCCACGCGGCGCACAGGCGTCGGATCGCCCCGGCGGTCATGCCCCATATCTCGTGACCGCCGAAGGGATAGCTCGCGGCGTCCGGTTTGGCGAGAAAATAAGACATCGGCACATGGAGCACCTCCGCGACCTCCGCCGGATTGGGGCGCGCGTTCGCCGCCTCCTCCCCGGAGATCACGCAGACGAACACATCCGTCTTGTGGCCGAGCATCGTATGCACCGTGGGAAGCTGTCCGAGAAAGCGGGCGGGATCGGCCCGTATGCAGAGCTCCTCCAGCATTTCCCGGGCCGCCGCCTGCGGCGGAGTCTCGCCCCGCTCGATCCGTCCGCCCGGAAAGCAGGGGTCGCCCGCCTGCGCTATGCCCGCCGCGCGCACCTCCAGAAGCAGCTCCGCGCCGTTCCCGCTCCAAATCACCGGCGCGACGACGGCATAGGTCGGGTCTTTCAGTCCGACTGCCGTCAGCGCGCCGCGCAGATTGGCCTCAAGTCCTGCTCTCGTCAGCGCAAATCACCTC
>CAZEXC010000077.1:0-7878 GCA_964516625.1 uncultured Oscillospiraceae bacterium
ACTACCTTGTTGAGCCTGCGGTTGGAGAGGACTTCCTTACAGATGCGTATCTGTTCGAGAGGCTGCTTGTTGGAGTTGGAGTGGTTCGCGTCGATGATGACGGCGGGGTTTGCCAGCTCCGGGTGCTGCTCGTAGAAGTTGCTGACGAGAAGGATGTCCTCATAGTGATAATTCGGATGCGCCTGACCGTGTTTGTTGACATAGCCGCGCAGAATGGCGTGGGCATAGGGGTTTCCCTGAGAATGTACCTCCCAGCCGCGGTATATGAACGTGTGCCGGTTCTGCGCCGCCGTGATGGCGTTCATCATAACGGAGAAATCGCCGGACGTGGGGTTTTTCATCCCCACGGGCACGTCGATGCCGCTGGAGGTCAGGCGGTGCTGCTGGTTTTCCACGGAGCGCGCGCCCACCGCGACGTAGGCGAGGATATCGTCAAGGTACTTGTAGTTTTCCGTATACAGCATTTCATCCGCGCAGGTAAAGCCCGTTTCCTGCAATACGAGCATGTGCATCCGCCGTATGGCGATCAGGCCCTTGAACATATCCGGCTTTTCCTCCGGGTCCGGCTGGTGGAGCATGCCTTTATATCCCATGCCGGTCGTGCGGGGCTTGTTCGTATAAACGCGCGGGACGATGAAGATCTTGTCCTCCACCTTTTCCTGCACGGCGCGGAGCCGCGTCATATAGTCAAGGACGCTGTCCTGATTGTCCGCCGAGCAGGGGCCGATGATGAGAAGGAGCCTGCCGTCCGCGCCGGAGAGGATGTCTTTTATCTGCCTGTCCCGGGCGGTAAATATGTCCGCCATACCCGCCGACAGGGGATACATCGCCTTGACCTCCTGCGGGATGGCGAGCTTGCGCGTAAATTCCAGATTCATAAGGGTCTCCTTTGCGTTGTTTTTTCTCTTACTTTAAGGCTTTGAAACCGCCTGTGTCAACACAATATTTTCCCGCGGGGAAGATTTTGAGGCGGATATTTTCTGATATATTATTGACAATTCGCCCGGAATGGAGTATAACTGTTAACAGCTTCTCAATAGCTGGACTATTGAGAAAAACGATAGGGAGGAAAACGAAAAAATGAAAAAACTTCTTGCACTTCTTCTGGCCGCGATGATGGTCTTCGCGCTGTGCGCCTGCGGATCGGGCGGCGACGACGCCGATGCGGCCGACGAGACCGCCGCTGCCGACGCCGCTGTCGAGGCCGACGCTTCCGTCCCCGGCGAGGCTCCCGCAGACGGCGAGGAGCCGCCCGAGCTGCCTGAAGGCGAGGCTTCCGGCGAGCCCTCCGGCGACGTTCCCGATGACGTTCCTCAGAGCGGCACTGCGGAGAACACCGCCCACGGCGGTACCGAGGGCGCTACCACCGACGCCGACTATCAGGCATATCTGAAGGCGTGGCTCGACTCCGAGGCCGAGAACAACTCCACCATGACCGACGAGTCCAAGGCCGAGTTCATCGCCTGCATTGAGGCCGGTACCTATGACGAGTTCCCGGCGGAGATGCTCTTCTCCGGGATGCTGGCCACCGGCTCCGCCATGACCTACGACGAGTTCGTCGCCGCCAACGGCGTGTATTGATTTTCTGTAAAACCGCATAAAAGGGGCTGTCTTTACAGCCCCTTTTTTATTTGCTTCACTCTGTCCGGCGGAGCCTTCAAAGAAAAAGCGCTGCCTGTGCCCTGCGGGCTCTCAGTCCTCGAAGGGGAACCGATAGGGGAGCTTATACATATCCCGCACCTCGATGAATTCCTTCTGCACGGCCTCGCCCATGGGCACGCCCTTGTCCCGGCGGTAAAGGGAGGTCATATAGGCCTTCTCCCCGGCGGTATAGATGCGGTCGTGGCCCGGGGCCTTTTCCGAGGCCCGGAGCGCGCGGAGGATGTCGCCGGCGGTCTTGCGAAACTCCTGCTCGCCCATGAAAAACGCGGGGTTTATCACAAGGAAAAAGTGTCCCAGATGGTAGGGACGGCGTTCGCCGTTGGGGCCGATGCCCGTCAGCGCCTTCAGAAACTGACCGCCCTGAAGCGCGGCGGAGAGTATCTCTACCACCGTGGCGTAGCTGTATCCCTTATATCCCGCCAGATCCTCCCCGATGCCGCCGAGGGGAGCCAGCGCCGCCTGACCCTGTACCAGCTCGTCCAGAATGTCATCGCTGTCCGTCAAGGCGCTGCCGTCGTGGCCGATGACCATGCCGGCGGGGGTATCCATGCCGCTGCGGGCAAAGTATTCTATCTTGCCCCGCTGGGTGATGGACGTGGCGCAGTCGATGCAGAAGGGAAACGGCTCGTCCGTCGGCATGGCGAACGTAAGAGGGTTCGTGCCGAGCATATTTTCCACGCCGAAGGTCGGCGCGATGGAGGGCCGGGCGTTCGTGCCGGTGAAGCCTATCATGCCCGCGTCCGTGGCCATAGTCGCCCAATAGCCCGCGATGCCGTAGTGGGTGGAGTTGCGGATGGCGGCCATGCCCATGCCGTAGGTTCTGGCCTTCTCGATAATGGTTTCCATAGCCCGGTGAGAGGCTACCATACCCATGCCGTCGTGGGCGTCCACCACCAGCGTGGTGGGCGTGTCCCTGAGGATTTCATACTCCGTCACCGGTTTTTGGATGCCGGCGTTTATGCGGTCGATGTAGATGGGCTTGAAGCGGTTGCAGCCGTGGCTCTCGATGCCCCGGCGGTCGCTTTCCATGAGAACGTCCGCGCACAGCTTCGCGTCCTCCTCCGGCACGCCCGCGGCCTTGAAAGCGTCCGTCATAAAATCCCCGACAAGCTTCCACGGCACATAGGGCCTCGTTTCGGGATCGTTTTTCATATTCAGATCTGTAACCTGCGCCATGATATTCCTCCTTAACAGAACGGCTCTCCGGCCGTCACAGCTTTCCGTTTTCCCGCAGAAGCTCCTCCGCCAGCGCGACGCACTCGAACACCATGCCGTCGCAGTGGGCCTTTTTGTCTCCCCCGCGCTCTTTGTTTATCCGCAAAAGCTCCGCGCAGTCGAGCTGCCCGGCGTGGTTTTCCCGCAGGCGGCGGTAGTATTCCCCCACCACGGAGGGATCCTCCAGCCCGAACAGGCCGAGAACCATCAGCCCGCCTGTTATCGCGCCGCAGGCGGCAGCGCGCTTCATGCCCGAGCCGAAGTTCGACGCGATCCGCCGCGCCGCGGCCTCATCCAGCCCCGCAGCCTCCGCAAAGGGCATCACCGCCGCCTGCGCGCAGTTATAGTGCGCGTCCGTCGCGGCGCGGAGCGCCTTTGCCTTTTCCATGTACTCGCTCATGCTGTCGCCTCCCGCGTTTATTTATCCCATGATACCGCAAAAACGCCCTTTCTGCAAATAAAAAATACGCGCCTTATAAGCGCCTTGATTTTCCCGCACGGGGAGTATATTTTGTCACAAGTATTATTTATTTAACATAATAACCATAAATTTAACGTGGTAAATTCGTGAAGTTAGCCTTTACAAACGTGAATATTTTACACTATAGTGGTTTTAATGGCACGGTTTTTTGTCAGAATTGCTATAAAATTATCGAAAAAGGGGGAAATGCTTGTGAGCGAACAAAGTATCGCGACCCGGTGTACGGACGACGTGCTTCTTGACCGCGCGCGTCAAATCACGTCCGATTACAAGCAAAAGGGGAGCAGCCTGATCCAGGTGCTCCACGCGGTTCAGACGGTCTACGGCTATCTGCCGCTGGAGGTGCAGCGGATCGTCGCGGAGGAAATGGACTGCCCGCTGTCGGTGGTGTCGGGCGTCGTCACGTTTTATTCGTTTTTCTCCACAGAGCCTCAGGGCAAGCACAACATACGCATCTGCCTTGGCACGGCGTGCTATGTCCGCGGCGGCGTGCGCATCGTCGACGAGCTGGAGCGCGTGCTCGGCTGCAAGGCGGGGCACACAACGGCCGACCGGCTGTTCACGCTGGAGATAGCGCGCTGCATCGGCGCGTGCGGCCTTGCCCCGGCCATTTCCATCGACGATAAGGTATACGCCAACGTGACGGTGGATCAGCTTCCGCAGATACTTGCCCCATACTATAAAGAAGCGGAGGAGGGAGCATAATGGCGAAATACGCTCGGAAAATCACCTGCGTCGACGATTTGACCGAAATCAAAAACCAGTTTTTGGAGCAGACCGCCAAATATCGTCACACGGTCATGGTCTGCGGCGGGACCGGCTGCATGTCCTCCCACTGCGCGGATGTATTGAGCGCTCTGAAAAAGCAGTGTACCGTGCGCGGACTGCGCGACGAGGTCCGCATCGTGGAGACCGGCTGCATCGGCATGTGCGCTCTCGGCCCGGCCATGGTCGTCGAGCCGGAGGGCATCTTCTACTGCGAGATGACGCCGGAGAAGGTCGTCCAGATTGTCGACAAGCACCTCATCGGCGGAAACGTGCTTGAGCAGTACACCTTCTTCGACGACGCGGCCAATACCTTTATCCCGCACATGAAGGACGTCCCGTTTTTCCGCGATCAGGTCAAGATCGTCCTGCGAAACTGCGGCGCGATCAGCTATGATTCCGTGGAGGAGTACATATCCCGCGACGGCTACTTTGCCATCGCCAAGGCGCTGTTCGATATCGGCCGTCAGGGCGTGTACGAGGAGCTGAAGGCCTCCGGCCTGCGCGGCCGCGGCGGCGCGGGCTTCCCGACCGGCACGAAATGGGAGTCCGGCTACAACCAGCCCGACGGCCAGAAATACATGGTCTGCAACGCCGACGAGGGCGACCCCGGCGCGTTCATGGATCGCTCCGTATTGGAGGGCGACCCCCACTCGGTCATCGAGGGCATGATGCTCGGCGGATATACCATCGGCGCGAACAAGGGCTATGTATACGTCCGCGCGGAATACCCCCTCGCGGTGGAGCGCCTGTCCGAGGCCATCGAGACGGCCCGAGCCTTCGGGCTTTTGGGCGATCATATCCTCGGCTCCGATTTCAGCTTTGACATCGAGATACGCATCGGCGCGGGCGCTTTCGTCTGCGGCGAGGAGACCGCGCTCATCAACTCCATCGAGGGACAGCGCGGCGAGCCGCGTCAGAAGCCGCCTTTCCCGTTCCAGGCCGGCCTTTTCGGCTGCCCGACGATTATCAACAACGTCGAGACGCTCGCAAACGTCCCGGCTATCATCACAAGGGGCTCGGCGTGGTACGCATCCCACGGCGTCGGCAAATCAAAGGGAACCAAGGTCTTCGCGCTGGCCGGCGATATCCGCTATTCCGGCATCGTGGAAATACCCATGGGCATGCCTATGCGGGAGATCATCTATACCATCGGCGGCGGCATAAAGGACGGGAAAAAATGCAAGGCGATACAGTCCGGCGGCCCGTCCGGCGGCTGTCTCAAGCAGGAGCATCTGGACGTGCCCGTCACCTATGAGGATCTGTCGGCCATGGGCGCTATCATGGGCTCCGGCGGTCTCATCGTTATGGACGAAAACACCTGCATGGTGGACACGGCGCGCTATTTCATGGACTTCATCAAGGACGAGTCCTGCGGCCATTGCGTCCCGTGCCGCATCGGCACGAAGCGAATGCTGGAGCTTTTGCAGACCATCACCTCCGGCAAGGGCACCATGGACGATCTGGAGATGATAGAAAATCTGGCCCTCACCGTCCGGGACACCGCCATGTGCGGCCTTGGCCAGACGGCTCCGAACCCGGTTCTGACCACCATGAAATACTTCCGCGACGAGTACGAGGCCCACGTCCTGCACAAGACCTGCCCGGCTCATGTTTGCAAGGATATGCTGACCTACAGGATAGCTCCCGACAAGTGCAGGGGCTGCACCCTGTGCGCCCGGAACTGCCCCGCAGGCGCCATCTCCGGCAGTCTGAAAGAGCCTCACGTCATTGATAACGAGAAGTGCATCCGCTGCGGTACCTGCATCTCGAACTGCAAGTTCAGCGCGGTATACATCCAGTAAGGAAGGAGGTTTTCATTATGATCGAACTGACGATCAACGGGAAAAAGGTGAAGGCTCCCGAGGGCAGCACCATTCTGGAAGCGGCGAAGATCGCCGGAATCCGCATCCCCAGTCTGTGCCATTTCCGCGATATCCACGCCATCGGCGCCTGCCGCATCTGCGTGGTGGAGGTCGAGGGGGCGAAAAACCTTCAGGCGTCCTGTGTCGTCAAGGCGGCCGACGGCATGGTTGTGCATACAAATTCCGAACGTGTCCGCAAGGCGCGCACCGCCCTGTATGACCTGATGATATCCGACCATCCCCGCGAGTGCATGAGCTGCAGCCGCAACCAGAACTGCGAGCTTCAGGCGCTGGGCTATCAGCTCGGCTTTGAGGAGACGCGGCTGCGCGGCGAGCACAGGGAGCCCCGTCTGGACGTCTCCCCGTCCATCACCCGCGACAGCCGCAAGTGCATCCTGTGCCGCCGGTGCGTCACCGTCTGCAAGGAAAAACAGGAGGTCGGCGCGATAAGCGCCCAGAATCGCGGCTTCAATACCGTTATCGCCCCCGCGATGGGCCTTCCGCTGATAGATTCCAACTGCTCCATGTGCGGCCAGTGCACCGCCGTCTGCCCCACGGGCGCGCTGACGGAGACAGACGGCACATACCCGGTCTGGGTGGCTCTCGGAGACCCGGACAAGCGCGTCGTCGTGCAGACGGCTCCCGCCGTCCGCGCCGCGTTGGGGGAGGAGTTTGGCTATCCCTGCGGCACGCCTGTGACGGGCCAGATGGCCGCCGCCCTGCGTGAGCTTGGCTTTGACGACGTGTTCGACACGAACTTCGGCGCGGATGTGACCATCATGGAGGAGGGAACGGAGCTTCTGGGCCGGCTGACGAGCGCCCTGACCGGCGGCGACGCCGTCCTGCCCATGATAACGTCCTGCTCCCCCGGCTGGGTCAAGCACTGCGAGCACGCGTTTCCCGGCGAGCTTGACCATCTGTCCTCCTGCAAGTCCCCGCACACGATGCAGGGCGCGCTTATCAAGACCTACTACGCGCAGAAGCTCGGCATCGACCCGCGCGACATTTTTGTCGTGTCCGTCATGCCCTGCACCGCGAAGAAATACGAGATCCAGCGCCCGGAAATGGGACGCGACGGCATACCCGACGTGGACGCGGTCATCACCACCCGCGAGCTGTCGCGCATGATAAAGACGGTCGGCATCGACTTCTGCAATCTCGAACCTGCGGAATTTGACGCCCCCATGGGTCTGTCCACCGGCGCGGCGGACATCTTCGGCGTGACCGGCGGCGTTATGGAGGCCGCCCTCCGCACGGCGTATTTCCTGATAACCGGGCGCAAGCTGCCGTTTGACAACCTGCACGTCGAGCCCATCATGGGTCTGGAGCAGATAAAGACGGCGGAGATACCGATAGAGAACGTCCTGCCCGAGTACAAGCAGTTCGAGGGCGTGACGCTGAAGATCGCGGTCACGAGCGGACTTGCCGGCGCGGACGTTTTGATGAACGAGATCGCCGAGGGCAAATCGCCCTATCACTTCATCGAGGTGATGGGCTGTCCCGGCGGCTGCATCTCCGGCGGCGGCCAGCCCCGGAACCCGGTCGAGAACTACCGCGAGCTCCGCACGCAGGCGCTGTATTCCGAGGACGAGCGCAAGACGCTTCGTATGTCCTTTGAAAACCCGGCGGTTCAGACGATGTATCAGGAATTTCTGAAGGAGCCCTGCGGGGAGCTGTCCCACCATCTGCTGCACACGACCTATACCCCGCGCGGGAACTTTAACGAGCTTCTGGAATGACCCCGGAAGGGTCGACATATAAAAAGCGCGCTGTCTCACTAAGAGGCGGCGCCGAAATAGAAAGTTAACGGCAGCCGGCTCTTTCATAGAGCCGGCTGCCGGCCAAGCGGCACATTGACTCTGCGCCGCCGGGCTTTTTATCCGCGGTTTT
>CAZEXC010000078.1:0-7840 GCA_964516625.1 uncultured Oscillospiraceae bacterium
CGTCCATCTGCGCCGCGCCGGTGATCATGTTCTTGATATAGTCGGCGTGACCCGGGCAGTCAACGTGTGCATAGTGGCGAGCCTCGGTCTGGTACTCGACGTGCGCGGTGTTGATCGTGATGCCGCGAGCCTTTTCCTCGGGGGCCTTGTCGATCTGGTCGTAGCCGGTGTACTCGGCGGCATCGGGGTCAGCCATGTTGAGAACCTTGGTGATAGCGGCGGTCAGGGTGGTCTTGCCGTGGTCGATATGGCCGATAGTGCCGACGTTTACATGGGGCTTGGTGCGGTTGAACATCTGCTTTGCCATTGCAAATTTCCTCCTAGTAAATCGAAAATAATGTGTCAGTAGTTATGAATAGTAAAATTATACCGTAAATGGTATATTTTTGCAACAGGTTTTTCTTTAACCCTTGCTGCGGGAGCTGACAAGCTTTTCGCGCAGACTCATGGGAAGCTCGATATAATGGCTCGGCTCCATGCTGTAGTTTGCGCGGCCCTGCGTGCGGCTGCGAAGGTCGGTGGCGTAGCCGAACATGGACGACAGCGGGACGTTCGCCGTGATGACGACGACGCCGTTGCGGAACTCCTGCCCCGCGATCTGGCCGCGGCGGGAGTTGATATCGCCGATAACGTCGCCCATATAGTCCTCGGGCGTGGTCACGACGACCTTCATGATGGGCTCGAGGAGCGTTGCGCCGGCCTTGGCGCAGGCCTCCTTGAACGCCATGCTTCCGCAGATCTTGAAGGCCATCTCCGAGGAGTCGACCTCGTGGAACTGTCCGTCAAGGACGGTGCATTTCACATCCACGACGGGATAGCCCGCCACGATACCGGCCTGCATCGCGCCCTGAATGCCCGCGTCCACAGAGGGGATATACTCCTTCGGTATCGCGCCGCCTGTAACGGCGTTTATGAACTCGTAGCCCTTGCCGCTCTCGTTCGGCTCTATCATGAGCTTTACCTGAGCGAATTGGCCCTTGCCGCCGGTCTGCCGGCTGTAGCGCACGTCCACGGTGGCGGGCTTCGTGATGGTCTCCTTGTAGGAGACCTGAGGCTTGCCGACGTTTGCTTCCACGCGGAACTCGCGCAGAAGGCGGTCTACGATGATCTCCAGATGGAGCTCGCCCATGCCCGCGATGATGGTCTGGCCCGTCTCCTCGTCGGTATACGCCTTGAAGGTGGGGTCTTCCTCGGCCAGCTTTGCCAGCGCGATGGTCATCTTCTCCTCGCCGGCCTTGGTCTTCGGCTCGATGGCCACGCGGATGACCGGCTCGGGGAACTCCATGGATTCGAGGACGATCTGCGCCTTTTCGTCGCATAGAGTATCGCCCGTGGTCGTGTTTTTCAGACCAACCAGCGCTACGATATCGCCGGAATAGATGGTATCAAGATCCTGCCTGTGGTTGGCATGCATCAGCAGGACGCGGGCAAGACGCTCGCGCTTTCCCTTGGTGGAGTTCATGACCGTCGAGCCTGCCGACACCGTGCCGGAATATACGCGCGCAAACGTGAGCTTTCCCACATAGGGGTCGGTCATGATCTTGAAAGCCAGCGCGGAGAACGGCTCCGTGTCCGACGGATGCCGCTCCAGCGGCGCGTCGGTCTTCGGATCCGTGCCCTTCACAGCCGGGATATCCAGCGGCGAGGGCAGGTAGTCCACGATGGCGTCGAGAAGCTTCTGCACGCCCTTGTTGCGGTAGCTGGTGCCGCAGGTGACGCACACGAGCTTGCCCGAAACCGTCCCCTCGCGGAGGGCGGCGCGGATCATATCCTGAGGGATCTCCTCCCCCTCGAGGTACAGCATCGCGATGTCGTCGGAAAAATCCGAAGCGGCGTCGATGAGCTTGTCGCGGTAGGTCTGGGCAAGCTCGAGCATATCCTCGGGGATATCCTCAACGCGCATATCCTTGCCCAAATCGTCATAGTACACGTCCGCCTTCATCTCCACAAGGTCGATGATGCCGCGGAAATCCCCCTCTTTCCCAATCGGGAGCTGGATGGGGACGGCGTTGCACTTCAGCCGTTCGTGGATCATGTCCAAAACGCCATAGAAGTCCGCGCCCATGATGTCCATTTTGTTGATATAAATGAGTCTCGGTACGTTGTAGTTATCGGCCTGACGCCAGACCGTTTCCGTCTGGGGCTCGACGCCGCCCTTGGCGCACAATACGGTCACGGAGCCGTCCAGCACGCGCAGGGACCGTTCCACCTCGACGGTAAAATCCACATGGCCCGGCGTATCGATGATGTTGATGCGGTGGTCGCGCCAGTGGCAGGTGGTGGCGGCGCTGGTGATGGTGATGCCGCGCTCCTGCTCCTGCTCCATCCAGTCCATGGTGGCGTTGCCCTCATGGGTCTCGCCGATCTTGTAGTTGACGCCGGTATAGAACAGGATGCGCTCCGTGGTCGTGGTCTTGCCCGCGTCGATGTGGGCCATGATACCGATATTTCTGGTTTTCTCAAGCGGGTATTCTCTTGGCATAATTATCTACCCTACCTGAATCAGTAACGGAAATGCGCGAACGCCTTGTTGGACTCGGCCATCTTGTGCGTGTCCTCGCGCTTTTTCACTGCGGCGCCCGTGTTGTTGCTGGCGTCCATGATCTCGCCTGCGAGACGCTCCTTCATGGTCTTCTCGCCGCGCTTGCGGGCATACCCGACAAGCCAGCGCAGACCCAGCGTCTGCCGACGGGCCGGGCGCACCTCGATAGGCACCTGATAGGTGGCGCCGCCCACGCGGCGCGCCTTTACCTCGAGGCTGGGCATGATGTTGTTAAGTGCTTCCGTATAAGCCTCCATGGGGTCCTTTCCGGTCTTCTCCTTGATGATGTCAAAGGCAGAATAAACGACCTTCTGAGCGACGCCCTTCTTGCCGTCCACCATGATCTGGTTTACGAGCTTCGTAACCAGCACGGAATGGTACACAGGATCCGGCAAGATCTCTCTTTTGGGAACGTTACCTCTTCTGGGCACTTTAACTTCCCTCCTTCATAAAAATGAATTCACCGGTACTCGAAAGTGTCTTTCGACTTCCGTTTGCGCCCTGAGGCCGTTCATATATAATAAGTATATATGGAACCAACAGGGCAGCTGTTGGATAAATGCGATCACTTCTTGGGGCGCTTCGCGCCGTACTTGGAACGGCCCTGACGGCGGCCGTCGACGCCCTGAGTATCAAGGCAGCCGCGGATGATGTGGTAACGCACGCCGGGGAGATCCTTCACACGGCCGCCGCGGATCATAACGACGCTATGCTCCTGCAGGTTGTGGCCGATGCCGGGAATGTAAGCCGTGACCTCGTAGCCGTTGGTGAGACGGACACGGGCGATCTTCCGCAGAGCGGAGTTCGGCTTCTTCGGCGTAGAGGTACGCACAGCCGTGCATACGCCGCGCTTCTGGGGGCTGGAAAGGTCAGTCTCCTTGTTTTTGAGGGTGTTAAGACCTTTCTGCATGGCCGGAGACGTGGACTTGTAGGTCACTTTCTTCCTTCCCTTGCGGACAAGCTGGTTAAAAGTAGGCATAAATTTTCCTCCTTTCCTCAAAAATATGCGCTTTCACGCAAATTAGGATTTTATCACCAACGCCGCGCTATGTCAAGCAAAATATGGTTTCCGGCGTTAGGCGTCGGCTTTCCCGCCCGTCCCGTCCTCCTCCGCTTCCTGACGCAGGAGCTTCAGGCGGCAGTTGAGGTATATCTGGTGGGTCACGGACACAAGAGCCGCCCGCAGTATCTCCTTCTGCTCGCTGTCATCCTCTCCGACCTTATCCGGCTCGGACTTGAGCCCGAATACCGTTTGCAGCTGGTTTTCAAATTCGTCGCAGAAATAGTTATACGCCGTGGGCAGATCATAGGTTCTCTGCTGGAGGCTTATAAGGAGCCGGATATCCTCCATGGACAGGATGGCCTTGATGACGGCGACATACATGAGATAGGCGATGGAGTCCACGCCGTAGGTCTTTTTTGTCGGGCCGGGGATCGTCTTCTGCTTTACATAGTTGCTGACCATGGACGGAGTTATCTCCCCGCAGCCCAGCTTCTCCAGACGGGAATTGATAAAGCGCGTCACCTGCTCCAGATACAGTCCCACATCGGTGATCTCTTCATATCTCGGCAAGCGGAACGCGGCGACAGTCTCCTGCATCCGCCGCATCTGCTGTTCTATCATGCCCCTTCCCCCTTTCGGTTTCGCGCATTATTCTAACCTGCTTTCCAAAATCCGTCAATCCATCCTCGAAAAAAATCAAACAGTTTTTGAAAAGCTTATTGACAAGTATCATATATCATGCTATTATCAATGTCGACTTATTCGGTTTTTAAAAAACCTTTTATGAGATTTTCTCAACCATTTGATAAAGGAGCCTCCTTATGACCAGAATCGTTGCCGATTCCTCCTGCGATACGCAGACCCTTGCCCTTGCCGGTGACGCCGTGCCCCTGACGATATACGGCGACGGCTTCAGCTATACCGACGACGGTACCATCGACATACACGCCATGCTGGATATGCTCAGCCGGTACAAGGGCCGCTCCTACACGGCCTGTCCGCCGGTGGAGGCCTGGCTGCGAGCCTTCGGCGGCGCGGACACAGTCTATGCGGTCACCATCACCAGCGGCCTTTCCGGGACATACAATTCCGCCATGGCCGCCCGGGATATCTATTTGCAGTCCCGCCCCCATGCCGACGTCCGGGTATTCGACACGCTCAGCGCCGGGCCGGAGCCCCGGCTGCTTCTTGAGAAGCTTCAGGAGCTGACCGAGGCGGGGCTCGGCTTCGGCGAGGTCTGCCGTCTGGCGGAGGAGTACATGAAGTCCACCCGGCTGTTTTTTTCCCTGCAATCGCTTCACAACATGGCTCAGAACGGGCGGATAAGCAAGGTGGCGGCCTCTGCCGTAGGCGTTTTGAGCCTCAGCATCATCGGCACGGCCAGTCCCGAGGGCACTCTCTCCCCCATCGCCAAGGTACGGGGCGAAAAACGCGCCGCGGCAAAGCTTGCGGAGCAGATCGAGGACGCCGGATGGCGCGGCGGGAAGATACGGATAAATCACACGGAAAACCCGGATCTGGCGGAAAGGCTCAAGCGTGAGCTTGCCGCCCGGTGTCCCGGGGCCGACATCAAGGCGTACCCCGCCGGCGGCCTGTGCAGCTATTACGCCGAGCGCGGCGGCGTCATGATAGGCGTGGAAACGGGATGACCCGGGCAAAAGCAGTCCGCCCGGCAGAGCCCTGTTTTCATTTATGCAAACAAATCGTCGTAGTCGTAAGTGGTATAAAAATCCCATTCGCGCCGGCAGTAGTCCTCATAATTGTCCGGCGTAAGCTCCCCTTCCCCGTCGTGCATCCACTGGAGCATTCGGGAGTTTATGTCCTCGCTGTAGTGATAAATGTCCTTATAATTGTCCAGATCCGTAATCAGCTCGAACCTGTCAAAAAATGAAAACAGCTTAATATTATCACATTCGATAAGCGTTTCGATCGCCGCCCTTTCCGCCTCTAACTGGCGCTGCAGGACGCCGGACTGGTTCAGGCTATCCCAATAGTAAATGCTATAGGGCGAAAAGAACAGATAAAATGTAGTTTCCGGGTGAACCTCGGCAAGCGCTGTTATGTTCTGCGCAAGGTTTGCTTCCACCGCCATGCGCTCATCCTCCGTCAGGTGAAGGATCGTTTCTTCTTTGTCTGGCCGGGTATAGGTCGCCGCCACCGCATCCTTGCCAAACGTATAGTTTGCCATCCAGTTGGCATATTTGTCAAAGCTGGTGGTTATTCCCCCCGCTCTGGTATAACCCAGTACCTTCAGCGTATTGTTGATCAAAACATCTTTATTGAAAATATAGCTTACGTCATTCAGCAAATCATTATCATATAAATATGTAGGATATGAATCGTAATTCAGCGCATCCTTGTCTTGAAAAAAATAGCTGTAATCTAAGCACCGAAGCACATACCGAATATTCTGGTTCGCCTCAAAGGCACGTTCCAGATTTTCAGTGATTTCCCTGTATGACGCGCCCGAAAACGCCACCTTGACCGCTGCAGCATCGAATATTTCGTCAAATTCGGATGTCTTAAAATTCTCCGTCATGGACGTTCCCGTAATGATGGCGTCATAGTCAAAATGCTTTACAATTCCATCGTTTTGATATCGTTCGTTATTGATAGGATACGCCAGACCCTCCAGCGGTGTGTGGTAGTGGAACAGCGGATCTATCACGACCGTAAGCCCTCCCAGCAGGATGAGAGCCGCCAGCAGCAGGCACAGGGTCGTCACGCTCCATTTTTTTGTCGTCATAACGCCGCCCCCTCAGAAATTGAAGTATAAAAATGTCGTGACCCCGGAAAAGGAAAAAATGCACCAAATCAGAAGAAACACGATAGCAAAGCTCCTCGTCAGCGTCGGTGAAAAGCTCTGTGCCTTCTCGTGAGCATTGCGGGAACCGAGCAGAAGAAGTAACGCCGCAAGGAAGAACAGGACCATAAAAAACGGGCTATAGCGTCCCAGAATGTCGTAATTGAAAATATTCTCAAAAAGATACCGAAACTCCGTAAGATTGAACGCAGAGACAATATTTTCGTTGATGCCCGTAAATCTCAAAAGGAGGATCTTTTTCATAAATAAAACCGCGTCGCCGATGGTGTCGGCCCGGAACAGTATCCACGCCGCGTTCACAAAGCCAAATGTAATGAGCCAATTCAGCGCCGGGTGCAGACGGTCAAAAAACCGTCTGCACATCTTTGTAATGACCGTGAACACGCCGTGCAGGGCGCCCCACAGCACGAATGTCCAGCTCGCGCCGTGCCACAGGCCGCTGACAAGAAAGACGATCATGGTGTTAATGTATGTGCGTACCTTTCCCCTGCGGCTGCCGCCGAGGGGGATATACACATAGCGGGTAAAAAAGCGCGTCAGCGTCATGTGCCACCGATCCCAAAATTCGGTAATAGTCAGCGCCTTGTAGGGCGAGTCAAAGTTTTGCGGCAGGTCAATATTCATCATCTTTGCCGCGCCCACGGCCATATCGCAGTATCCGGAAAAGTCGAAGTATATCTGTATCGTATAAGAGAGCATAACGACGATGGCGCTTGCGCTGTCCAACGCGTCAATATTTGAGAAGCCCCAGTTTGCAGCATTCCCGAACGTATCCGCAAGCAGTACCTTTTTCCCCATGCCAAGGGCGAACTGATACAGCCCTCTTGAAAAATTGTCCCAGTCAAAATGCCGCCTATTTTCGTCCATAAACTGCGGCACCAGCTCGTCATGGGTCACAATGGGGCCGGCAATCAGTTGCGGAAAATAGGTAACGAACAGGGCGTAGTCCAAAAAGCCGTAATCCCCCGTCTCGCCCCGATAAGCATCAATGATAAAAGACAACTGCTGGAATGTAAAAAAGCTGATGCCCAGCGGAAGCACAAGGTTTTTCAGCGCGAAATCTCTGTTAAAAATGGCGTTTATATTTTCGATAAAGAAATCAAAGTATTTAAAGTAAAACAGGACGCCTACGTTTGCCAGAAGCGCAACGATAAAGGCCGCCGTCCGTAATCCCCCCGCTTTTTGAAGCAGCTTGTACGCGCCATAGTTGAACACGACGCTTCCTATAATAATGGGCAGGTAGGAAATATTGAAATAGCCGTAAAACCACAGGCTCATGCACAGGAGAAAGATATGAGCCGGCGTGCCGGTTTTCAGCTTGCAGAGAAAAAAATAGCCTACCATCGTCAGCGGCAGAAACAGCAGTGCAAATATGTAGGAGTTAAACAGCATTCGCGAGTTTTTCCTCTCTTTTTTAATGTCTGTCCACCCCGTTTTTACGGGGTGGACAGATATTTTTCGGGTATGGTTT
>CAZEXC010000079.1:0-7812 GCA_964516625.1 uncultured Oscillospiraceae bacterium
GAGCAAAACGGCTTAAATAAATCGTATAATAGCCGACTTGCGGCTATTATACCATCATCGGCCGGGCGTGACAAGATTTGTCCCGGCCGGAAATTTGTCTCGGCGGCGCATCTGTGGTACAATAGCCGCAAAGCACAGCGTACCATACCATTTCTTGCTTGAGAGGCGCGGCATGGAAAAACGGATCGACCTTCATATCCACACCACCGCTTCGGACGGGACGGACAGCCCCGCCCGGGCGGTACGGACGGCAAAGGCTCTGGGCCTGGCCGCCGTTGCCATCACGGATCACGACAGCGTCTCCGGCGTGGAGGAGGCAGTCGGGGCCGGGCGGGCTCTCGGCGTCGAGGTCGTCCCCGGCATCGAAATATCCTCCGATTATAAAGGCGTCGAGGTCCATATCGTGGGTCTTTTCATCGACACGGGCTCCCCGGCTCTGCGCCCGGTGCTGGACTGGGCGGTGAGCGAGCGGGAGGGCCGCAACGAAAAGATCGTGGCGGCTCTGGCGGCGGACGGGTTCGACATCTCCCTCGAGGCGCTCCGGGCGGAAAACCCCGGCTCCGTGCTGGGACGGCCCCATATGGCGGAGCACCTTATGAAAAAAGGCTATGTGTCCTCCGTGAAGGAGGCGTTTGAAAAATATCTGGGGGAGGGCCGCCCCTATTACCGGGAGCGGGAGCTCATGCCCGCCGGGCGGGCCGTCCGTATCGTGGGGCAGGCCGGAGGCGTCCCCGTTCTGGCTCACCCGCTCCAGTACGGCTTCGGCGAAAAGGAGCGGGAGGCGTTCATCACGGCGGCGCGGGCGATGGGATGCGCCGCGCTGGAGGCGTATTATTCCGGCTATACCCCGGCCGACGAGGCCATGCTGTGCGCCGCCGCCGCGCGTCACGGTATGCTCGTTTCCGGCGGGAGCGACTACCACGGCTCCCGCAAGCCTCACATCCGAATGGGCTCCGGGACCGGCGGCCTTGCCGTTCCGTACAGCGTTCTGGAGGGTCTGAAAACGCTTTTGCCGGGCTGACTCCAAAGGCCGCAGGATTTTTCGCGGGCCGGAATGAAAAATGCCCCTTCCGCAAATCGCCGCGCGGCAGCTTGCGGAAGGGGTTCGGGTTTTTCGCTCTCACGCGCCGCCGTCCCGCGGCTCGTCGTCGTCCCTGTTTTCGCCGGGAGCGCGGTACTGGGGCGGCTCCGGCGGTTTGGCGCCGGACAGCACGGTCGGGATGCTCTGAATGAACGCCGGTACGAACCTGTCGTAATAGGCTGCCCGCGTCACCTCTATATACGGGGCGACCCGCAGCGCCGCGAACGGCACGATGCAGAGGATGTACCAGCCGATGAAGCTCAGATCCAGCTTGAAAAGCTCCCACTTATGCCCCCGCATGGCCATCCGGCTGAGAGACAGGCACTGCATACAGCCGATGCCCGGATTGTCCAGCATGATGAACACGCCCTGCCGGAGGGAATACATCGTGATATACGGCACGATCATAAGAGGCAGGCATATCAGCGGCGCCAGCGCGCTGCCGCCCATCACCATGGTCAGCAGCACGGCCGGGAGTATATAGCAGATGGAGGAGAAGGACACCAGCAGCTCGTTCAGGATGGTTATCCAGATAGCGCGGAAAAACACGCCGAAGGCGTCGAACACGTCCCCGAGAGCCGCTTTCTGGCGGCGGCTTACCCGCAGGGCGTACAGCGTATAGCCTACCGAGAGCACCATGGACATCAGCTCCAGCGCCAGCGCCAGCACGGTGGCAAGGCCGCTGATCTCCCCCTCCTCGGAATATAAGATCTCGCCCGTGGACATGAAGGTATCGAACATATCGCGCAGCATGTCCAGCTCGCCGTCGATCGACATGGTCAAAACGGCCAGCACGAGCACGATGGCCCCTACCGCCAGCGTCACCCACGCCGGGCGCGGACGCGCTTCGGCCATGGCCTGCCTTGCGTTTGCTTTCAGCTCTTTGCGATCTGTCATTTTGTTGTCCTTTCCGCTTTTATGAATCAATATGTCCCCGGAGGGCTTTTTTCAGATACTGGGAGATCACGCCGGTAAACGTCCCCGTGACGATGGCCGCGCACAAAAGCGCCGGGGCGTAGACGAAAAGCGATGCCGTCCGCGTGACGGCGACGGCCGCGGCAAGCTGCCCGGCGTTATGAGCCACCGCGCCGAATACGCTGACGACCCAAAGCAGCCGCTCGTCCATGAGCCCGATGGTCAGCGCCATCACCGCCCACGACAGGACGCCTCCCGTCAGGGAAAACAGGATGGCCGAAAAGCTCCCCGCGAACAGGCTGCCCAGTATAACGCGGGCCAGAAGCACAGCCAGCGCCTCCCGCCGGCCCAGCAGCGCCATGGCGGTGAGCGTCACGGCGCTGGCAAGCCCCAGCTTCACGCCGGGGACAGGGACGGGCAGGGGTATCTGCGCCTCAACGATCCATATCACAAGAGCTATGGCGGTAAGCAGCGCCATAAACACGAGCTTTTTTGTCCTTTTCACGGCAGCGCTTCCTCTATTTGGATGACCAAATGGTGGGGCAGGCACACGATGGGAACGAGCCCGTCCGTGATGCTTCCCTGATTAACGCACACCTGCTCGTCGCAGTCGGCGCGGACGACCTCCACCGCGCCGCGGCTCACGCGAAGGACGTTGCAGCCGTACTCCGTCTCTACCGTCATCTCGTAAGGAACGGCTGCGGCGGACAGATCGACGGCATCGTAAAGCTCGCCGTCGACATAGATGCACGCGAAAGCGCCGTCCCCGCCGTCCCGCAGGAGATACACGCCCGCCGAGACCGCCGCCGCTGCCGCGAGGATCACGGCCCAGATCAGCGTTTTTTTCTTCATAGTTTACATCTTAGTTACAAAAATGTATAATGTCAATAGTATTCTGCCGGTTCTGAAACGGGAAAACATTTCGCCGCCCGCTGGGGAAGGAGGGCTTTAACGCTTTGGATATAACGGGACTTATTTTCGGAAGCTCCGCGTCTCTGCTGGCCAACGTGACGCGCTATATCGCGCCGTTTCTGGCGCTGGCCATCCTTGTCCGCTGCGTTCGGAGCATGCTCCGGGAACGCTGCGAGCCGGAGACCTGGGCGTACCTCTATCTGCCGGGGGACGTTATGATCCCCATCCGCCACTGGGAATGTATCATCGGCCGGGCAAAGTCCGTGGACGCCTGCGTCGAACACCCGTCCCTTGAAAAGCTCCACGCCTGCCTTATCCGAAGCGCCGACGGGGAATGGACGGTATATAACCTCGGAAAGGGCGAGACGCAGGTAAACGGCGAGACCGCCGCCGCCGGGGGGCTTCCCATCGCGGACGCGGACGTCCTCACGCTGGGCGACGTCCCGGCCCGCTTCGTGGATCTGACGGAGCAGGAGCGCTCGTCCCTTTTGAAGTACCGCCACACGCCGGGGCGTCTCGTCCGCCCGGCGGGGACCCTTCTTCTGCTGACGCTTTTCCAGATATTCATCGTCCTCCAGCAGATGGTTTATAACCCCGAAGTCACCGCCGCTGTGCCGCTGGCCTTCGGCGCGCTGTGCGTCATCGAGTGGGTGTATTTTTCCGTCCTGCGCGCGGCGCGGCAGCGGGGGTTCGAGGTGGAGATCCTCGGCTTTTTCCTCACCACGGTGGGGCTGAACATCTCCGCGTCCTACTGGGCGTCCACCCTTATGACGCAGATCGCCTTCGTCCTTGCCGGGGTGCTGCTGTTTCTTTTCCTGGGCATATGGATGCGGGATCTGAAGCGCATCAAATCCGTTACCGTCTACGCGCTGGGCGCGGCGGTGCTGCTGCTTGCCGCGACCCTCGTGCTTGGGGACGAGACATACGGCGCGACAAACTGGATCAGGTTCGGCGGCTTTTCCATCCAGCCGTCGGAGTTTGTGAAGATACTCTATATCTATGCCGGCGCGGCCACCCTTGACCGGCTGTTTGTGAACCGAAACCTGTTCTTCTTCATCGGGTTTTCCATCGTATGCGTCGGCGCGCTGGCGCTCATGAGCGATTTCGGAACGGCTCTGGTTTTCTTCGTGACGTTTCTCGTCATATCCTTCATGCGCTCCGGCAGCTTCGCCACCGTCTTTCTGGCCGTGGCCGCGGCCGTCCTCGGCGTCATGCTGGTGCTGACCGTGAAGCCCTATATCGTCGCGCGCTTTGCCGCGTGGGGCCATGTATGGGAGGACGTTTACGACAGCGGCTATCAGCAGGTGCGGACCATGAGCGCCGCCGCCAGCGGCGGGCTTTTCGGTCAGGGCGCGGGAAACGGCTGGCTCGTGGACATCATCGCCGGCGAGACAGACGTCGTTTTCGGCGTGGTATGCGAGGAGCTGGGGCTCATAACCGCTCTGTGCTGCGTGGCGGCCATCCTGTCTCTGGCGGCCTTCGTGGTGAAAAACGCCGCGGCCGGGCGCTCGTCCTATTTCGTCATCGCCGCGGCGGGCGCCGTCAGCATGATGATTATGCAGATGGCTCTCAACATTTTCGGCTCCATGGATATTCTGCCGCTCACCGGCGTTACGTTCCCCTTCGTGTCCCGCGGCGGCTCGAGCCTTATCTCCTGCTGGGCCATGCTGGCGTTCATCAAAAGCTGCGACATACGCGCCAACGCCAGCTTTGCCGTCAAGCGGCCGGAACGCTTCTCCGGCGGCGCGGGCGTGGACGACGGGGACGACCTTGACGGCGGCGCTTGCCCGGAAAACGGCCGCCCCGGCGCAAACGGCCCCGAGAGGAGCCGCCGGCAGGGTCGGGGCCGTCCCGACGAGGACATCCAGTGGCGCCGGGAGAATGACCCTGGCGGACAGTATTAAAGGAGGCGCGGCATGAAAAAAGTCACAAAACGCGCCTACGCGGCGCTTCTTCTGGCGGCTCTCGTGGTAGTCGGCATGGGCGTTTATCTGTTCCGCCTTATCCGCGACGGCGGCGACTGGGCCTCGTTTTACGCAAACGACAGCGTGTATTCTCAGGGAACGCTCAACCGCGGCGTCGTCACCGACCGCAGCGGCGTGGTTCTTGCCTCCGCCGGGGAATCGTCGCTTGTCTACGCCGACTCCGCCGACGTGCGAAAAGCCTGCCTGCATGTGGTGGGCGACCTGAGCGGCAATATCGGCACAGGGGCGATTTCCGCGTTCCGCTCGAAGCTTATCGGCTATTCCTTCTTTCTCGGCACGACCGGCGGCGGAGGCACGGTCAAGCTGTCCATCGACTCGACGCTCAATACCGTCGCCTATAACGCCCTGAACGGGAGAAACGGCGCGGTGCTCGTGTACGATTACGAGACGGGACAGATACTCTGCATGGTATCCTCCCCGTCCTACGACCCGGACTACGGCTTCGACGAGACGAGCAGCGCTTACGAGGGCGTGTACATAAACCGCGCCATCAGCGCGAGCTTTATCCCCGGTTCGGTATTCAAGATTGTCACCCTCGCGGCGGCCATCGAGAACATCCCCGACCTGTTTTCCCAGACCTTTTACTGCTCCGGCTCCGTGGAGATAGACGGCCAAACCGTCGCCTGCACCGGCTCCCACGGCTCCCAGACGGTGGAGCAGGCGCTGGCTCATTCCTGCAACGTGGCGTTCGCGGAGATCGCCAACCAGCTCGGCGGCGATCTGATTGCCCGATACGCGGAGGACTACGGCCTTACCTCCACCCATGATTTGAACGGCATCACGACCGCCGCCGGGAGCGTGGAGAGCGGCGGCTCTCATGGCTTCGACGTGGCGTGGGAGGGCATCGGTCAGTATGAGGATCTGATAGTGCCCTATTCTCTTTTGCGGCTTATGGGCGCTATCGCCAACGGCGGCACGGTCACGGAGCCGTCCATCCTTGCCGGAAAATCCAACGGCTCCTCCCGGATCATGGACAGCGGCACCGCCGCCACTCTGTCGGAAATGCTCAGCTATAACGTGGAGTACAACTACGGCTCGGACAACTATCCCGGCCTGTCCATGCACGCCAAGACCGGCACGGCGGAGGTCGATAACAACGAGAGCCACGCGTGGTTCGCGGGCTTTATCACCAACAGCGGCGCGCCGCTGGCCTTCGTGGTGCTGGTGGAGCACGGCGGCAGCGGCTTTTCCGCGGCCTCCCCCATCGCCAACACCGTTTTGCAAAAGGCCGTTTTCGGCTGACGCAGCGACTGCTTTATGATAGACATTTCCCTTCACAACGTAACAAAAAGCTTCGGCGCCGACGATGTCCTGCGGGGCGTGAGCTTCGATATAAACGAGGGCGAGCGCGTCGCGCTCCTCGGCGCCAACGGCGCGGGGAAAACCACCCTTTTGAAGCTCCTGTCCGGCGCTCTCGAGCCGGACGGGGGCGATATTTCCCTGCCCGCGCAAAAGCGCGTGGGGCTGATCTCCCAGATCCCTGTCTATCCGAACGGATATACGACGGAGGACGTGCTCCGCTCGGCCTGCCGCCGTCTGGACGCCCTGCAAAGCGAGATGTCCGCGCTGGAAAAGACCATGGAGACCGACTCGTCCGGGGACGTCCTGCGCCGGTACGACGCGCTGGCGGCGGATTTTGAGCGTCTCGGCGGCTATTCGGCGGACTACGAGCGGGAGCGGGTGGCAAACGGCCTCGATATTTCCGCGGACATGCGCGCCCAGCCGTTTGAAAGCCTGTCCGGCGGGGAGAAGACAAGGGTGAATCTGGCGCGGCTGATCCTGGAGGACACGGACATCCTCCTGCTCGACGAGCCGACGAACCACCTCGACCTGAAAAGCACGGAGTGGCTGGAGGATTTCCTCCTTCATTTCCGCGGCACCGTCCTCGCCGTCAGCCACGACCGATGGTTTCTCGACACAGTCGTCCAGCGCATCATAGAGCTCGTGGACGGCCAGTGCCGGTTTTATTCCGGCAATTACAGCTTTTATACGGAGGAAAAGCGGCGGCGGTACGAGCTGGCGCTGGCGCAGTATGAAAAAAATCAGAGCGAGGCCGCCCGGCTTCAGGCCGCGGCGGACAAGCTCCATCTCTGGGCGTTCATGGGAAACGACAAGCTCCACAAGCGGGCGTTTTCCATGGAAAAGCGCATCGCCGCCCTCCAGACCGCGCCCCGGCCCGTGACGGAGCGAAAGCTGTCCGCCCGCTTTTCCGAGCGGGAGCTTCGCGGCGACGAGGCGCTTGTTATCGAGGGCCTCGGAAAATCGTTCGGCGAAAAGCGGCTGTTTTCCGGCCTTGAGCTTCTCGTCGAGCCGGGGGAGCGGGTAGCCGTCATGGGAGACAACGGAAGCGGCAAGTCCACGCTGGTGAAGATTATCCTCGGCGAGCTTGCGCCGGACGAGGGATACGTCCGGCTCGGCCCGTCCGTCCGCACGGCGTATCTGCCTCAGACCGTTACCTTCGACCACCCGGAGCGCTCCGCGCTGGATACGCTTATCTATGACTGCAAGGCCGCGCCCCAGGACGCGCGGGACAGGCTCGCCGCCTTCAACTTTACCGGCGACGACGCCCTGAAAACCGTCGGGACGCTCTCCGGCGGGGAAAAAAGCCGCCTGCGGCTGTGTATGCTTATGAAAAGCGGCATAAACCTTCTTGTCCTCGACGAGCCGACAAACCACCTCGACATCGCCAGCCGCGAGTGGATAGAGCAGGCGCTGGCGGATTATACGGGAACGCTCCTGTTCGTGAGCCACGACCGATGGTTCGTGGACGCCTTTGCCACGCGGGTGTGGGAGCTCAAAAACGGCGCGCTCACGGATTTTCGCGGCGGCTATCCCGAATATCAGGCGTATAAGGCCCGGCAGTCGGAGCTGGCGCAGGCGGCCAAAAAGCGGAGCCGGCGTCAAAAAGCGCCCGCCGGG
>CAZEXC010000080.1:0-7793 GCA_964516625.1 uncultured Oscillospiraceae bacterium
GAATAACGACCTTTCCTGGCGGTGCTGATGCTATAGCGGATTATTATCTCTGGAGAAAAGTAGTAACTGTCGGGTGTGTTTCTGTGATTTCTCGTGGCTTCTGGCGCTAGTTTGGCTTTCATTGCAGCATTTTTTAGCGCATTGAGCGTATCCTTTCCGGAAAGGAGGTCAGAAAAAGAGATATTGACATGAGCCTTCTTGATATATAATTTCCTATCCACTTCACAGAAACTGCCATAGATAGGTATTTCGTATTCTTCCTCTAAGGCAGGAACTTTTTCCAAAAATACCAAACACTTTTTCCGTGGTTTTGACTTAGTCGCATCATTCGGAATAGTAAGAATTCGCCGGATTCTGATACTGTTTTGGATCAATACCTCGCGGATGTCTGCATATTGCTTCTTAAAAATTATAGATGGGAGAAGCGCAAGGATTTGACAGTTATCCTCACACCTTGTTAGAGCAGAGCGAAGATTGTTCTGAACTCCGTTATTCTCATCACAATTAAAACCATTGATGAGAATGGCGCTATAAAAAAAGGGAAGGTCTTGCGGCGGTTCACGAAGGGAATAGAAATCGAAACGCGGGAATTGTTTCCCGTAAAGCTCCGCAAAGGTTTTGCTTCTGACCCAGAAATCAGCCAAGATGTTTTCGTTAATATTAGCCCTAAGCTCACGGATAAAATTCGGGCTGGGATTAACGATGAGAGTATGCACAATTTCCGCAGGAGTAATATGGGTGAGAAATTGATTCAGAAGGAAAGAGCACTCAAAAGATGAGTCATTGCTCGTGGAGTAGAATAACGCATTGATTACATCAAGAGGATTCTCGTTCTCCAAAAGGGTGGCACCTTTGTTAAAAAGCATTTCTCGAACAGCGGCTCTGTATTTGGGGCGGGACTCTTTGAGTATCCCCTTGTGCACATAGTGATAGGGATCGTATATGTTCTTTCTACCTTTAAGATACTGAGCAACTAGCCCGTAGTCTTCCAGCAAATGCTCCATGCTCTCATAGTGCTTATGATATAACGTCATGGCATCGGTGATACAACCGTTAATTTGGAGGATTTGCTCTGTCAATTCATAGCCGTAAACTGCGTTCCACAATTTGATGAAATTTTCTTCATCCAAATCTAGCCCGGAAATTATGTCAGGGTATTCTTCCGCGAATAGGGTATAGAGTTTTGCGCGAGAGTCGAGAGAGTCAAAATGACGATCTCCAAAATCCAGTAGATTGATAAGAAGAACCCATTCAAATGAATAGGTCAAATAGTGTGATTCACATGTGTCGTGACAGAGAGTTTTGAAGACAGACAGATCAGCCATAAGAAAGGGAAGAAAGTGATTACAATCTCCATGGAGATCATCTGCAAAACCTTGAGCCTTAAGTTGGTACGATAAATCAACGAAAGCTTTCGGGGAGTGAATAAGAGAGGAAGGGATGATATGAGTGATTTTAAAACTAGGATCCCAAGGAAGCTTAACCGAAAGATGACAATCATTTGAAGAGAAATAGGTGACGATATCCAAAAGCGGCTTATTGCGCTTAATTGAGATGTTGGTATAATACCCACAAATAAAATAGCCATAGAAAAGATCCGAATGTTTTTGGTTATCAAGATTGAAAGCAAGCGAAAAAAGCTTTAAGATATCAGTTTCCATAGGTAGTGTCACCTTTCAAAACATAAACGGTAGGTTGTAAATAATTTTACCACTAAAATAAAAATTGGAAAAGAAGATTTTTCGAAAATAAGAGGAAACAATCAAAACGAAAGTGTGGTCAAAACGTGGTCAAAGAGCATACAAAAATCCCGGAAAGCCTTGCAATACAAGGCTTTCCGGGGTGAGCGCGATTATTCCCACTCGATGGTCGCGGGGGGTTTTGAGGTGATATCGTACACGATGCGGTTGATGCCTTTTACCTCGTTTACGATGCGAACGGAGACGGCGTCGAGCACGTCGTAGGGGATGCGGGCCCAGTCGGCGGTCATGAAATCCGTGGTGGTGACGCTGCGGAGGGCCAGCGTATAATCATACGTCCGGCCGTCGCCCATGACGCCCACGGAGCGCATATTGGTCAGCACGGCGAAATACTGGTTCATCGTGTTCTCCAGCCCGGCCTTGGCGATCTCCTCGCGGAATATGAAATCCGCCTCGCGGAGGGTGTCGAGCTTTTCCTTCGTGATATCCCCGATGACGCGGATGCCGAGGCCCGGGCCGGGGAAGGGCTGGCGCGTGACAAGATATTCCGGCAGCTTCAGCTCCCGCCCGAGCTGGCGCACCTCGTCCTTGAACAGCAGCCGCAGCGGCTCGATGATTTCCTTGAAATCCACATAGTCCGGCAGTCCGCCGACGTTGTGATGGCTCTTTATTACAGCCGCCTCGCCGGTCCCGGATTCGACCACGTCGGGATATATCGTTCCCTGCGCGAGGTAATCGACCTTGCCGATCTTCCTGCCCTCCTCCTCAAATACGCGGATAAATTCCTCGCCGATGATTTTGCGTTTCGTTTCCGGGTCCGAAACGCCCGCCAGCCGGGTCAGAAAACGCTCCTCGGCGTTTACGCGGATGAAGTTTATCGGCCACGGGGCGAAAGCGGCTTCCACCTCATCGCCCTCGTTTTTTCGCATAAGGCCGTGATCGACGAAAACGCATGTAAGCTGGCTTCCCACGGCCTCGGCCAGAAGCGCCGCCGCCACGGAGGAATCGACGCCGCCGGACAGCGCCAGAAGCACCTTGCCGCTTCCGACCTTCTCGCGGATGGCGGCGATGGAGGTCTTCATGTAATCGCCCATCGTCCAGTCGCCCTTCGCGCCGCAAATCTCATACAGGAAGTTGTGGAGCATCTGGCGGCCATATTCGGTGTGATTCACCTCCGGGTGGTACTGTACGCCGTAGAAGCCGCGAGCCTCGTCGCAGATGGCGACGTTCGGGCAGTTGGCGCTGTGCGCCGCGAGGGAGAAGCCTTCGGGTATTTTTGCCATATAGTCCCCGTGGCTCATCCATGTGACGCTCTCCGCCGGGATGCCTGTGAAGAGCTTGCGATCCGTGTCGAAATATGTGTGGGTCTTGCCGTATTCCCGGGCGCTGTCGGCCTGCGCGGGGATCACCTGCCCGCCGAGGTCGCGGGCCATAAGCTGGCAGCCGTAGCAGATGCCGAGGATCGGCACGCCGAGGTCGAAAACGGCGGGGTCTATTTCCGGGGCGCCTGCTTCGTAAACGCTGCTCGGCCCGCCGGTGAAGATGATGCCGATGGGATCAAAGGCTTTTATCTCTTCGATGGTGATGGTGTAGGGCTTCAGCTCGCAGTATACGCTGCACTCCCGGACGCGGCGGGCGATAAGCTGGTTATACTGTCCGCCGAAGTCAATGATTAGAACGGATTGACGGCTCATGGCTTTTCCTCTCTTAATTCTGATAAGTACGGATAATGCTCTCCGCGATGGCCCGCCGCTTGACGCAGCGATCCATGGCGTTTTTTTCTATAAAACGGTGGGCGTCCTTTTCGGTCATTTTGAACCGCTGGATAAGGATGAGCTTCGCGCGATCCACAAGGCGGATCTCCTCCATTTTGGTTTTCAGATCCTCGGCCTTTTGCTCCAGCTCGTGCAGCCGCGCGGACGCGGCGGCCATCATGCCGAGGCTCTGGCGGAGAAGCGTCGGGTCAACGGGGCTTTTCAGCGCCATGAAGCCGTTTTTCTCCGCATAAGAGGAAGCCGCGTCGAACTGCTCCTCCGTCGCCAGGATGAGTATATTCGTCACGCCGCTCTCCACCGCGGCGGAGGCAAGCTCCAGTCCCTGTTCGGACAGAGTGGAACCGTCCACGACCACCACGTCATATACCGCCTCGTTCAGCACATAGTGCGCTTCATGGGCGGAGCAGACGTTATATTCCGGGGCGAACCGGTCGGCGGGGAGGAGGCGGGCGAACTGGGCCGCCGTTTCCTGAGACGCGGTGATGAGGAGCAGGGAAGCGTATCGGTGCTGCTGAACCATGGCGGCCGTCCTTTCATAGGATGATAAGCCGGCGTGTGCGGGATCCTCCGATCCTGCGCGCGGGAGCGCCGACGCCTTTGCTCACCTATCTGCTTAAAATCTTTCTTACATAAATTGTAATCTACGCTTTGGGGTTTGTCAACCGCGGGGAGCCATACATCATCTGTGCATTTTCCGCGCGGGAGAGGACAAATTTTTGTGTGGTTTATCCAAAACCGGGGGCTTGACAAACAAAACGGGATGGGGTAAAATTCAAGCGATAGAAACGGCAAAGGCGTCGCGGATATTTATCCGTGTATCTTTGCCGTTTCTTGCGGTTTTCATGTTTTTATAAATCCGGCGGGTTCCCGCCAAACGAAAAGGAGAGACGCATATGAGCAACGTACCTGAAATTTTCGGTTCCATGGTGTTTTCCGAGGCCGTTATGAAAGCCCGTCTGCCCCATGAGACCTATAAGGCGGTGACGTACGCCATCCACCACGACCAGCGGCTGACGCCGGAGATCGCGTCCGTGGTCGCCAACGCCATGAAGGACTGGGCCGTCGAAAAGGGCGCGACCCATTTCACCCACTGGTTCCAGCCCATGACCGGCATCACGGCGGAAAAGCACGACGGCTTCATCCACGCCACGGAGGATGGCCGCGCCATCATGGAGTTTTCCGGCAAGGAGCTTATTCAGGGCGAGCCTGATGCGTCCAGCTTTCCCTCCGGCGGTCTGCGCGCCACCTTCGAGGCCCGGGGCTATACCGCGTGGGACCCCACGAGCTGCGCCTTTGTGAAAAACGGCGTTTTGTGCATCCCCACGGCCTTTGTGTCCTATACCGGCGAGGCTCTGGATAAAAAGACCCCGCTCCTGCGCTCCATGCAGGCGCTGAGCAAGCAGGCTGTCCGCATCCTGCGGCTGTTCGGGAACGAGGAGGTGCAGGCCGTCCGCGCGACTGCCGGCGCGGAGCAGGAATATTTCCTCATAGACAAGGATGTCTATGACCAGCGCAAAGACCTCATCTATACAGGCCGGACGCTGTTCGGCGCCCGCCCGCCCAAGGGGCAGGAGCTGGAGGATCATTACTTCGGCGTCATAAAGCCCCGCGTCCAGGCGTACATGAAGGAGCTCAATGACGAGCTGTGGAAGCTGGGCGTTGTCGCCAAGACCGAACATAACGAGGTCGCCCCCGCCCAGCATGAGCTGGCCCCGGTGTTCAGCACCGTGAATATCGCCGCCGACCACAACCAGCTCACCATGGAGCTTATGAAGACCATCGCCCACAAGCACGGCATGGAGTGTCTGCTCCACGAAAAGCCCTTCGCCGGCGTGAACGGCAGCGGCAAGCACAACAACTGGTCCATGTCCACCGACACCGGCGAGAACCTTCTCGAGCCGGGCGACACGCCGGGCCAGAACGCCCAGTTTTTGCTGTTTTTGTGCGCCATCCTGAAGGCCGTCAACGAGTATCAGGATCTTCTGCGTATTTCCGTCGCCACCGCCGGGAACGACCACCGTCTCGGCGCGAATGAGGCGCCTCCCGCCATTTTGTCCATCTTCGTGGGCGACGAGCTGGCCGATGTTCTGGACGCCATTGAGCACGAGGAGCAGCACGTCGCCGCCGGACGGGAGCCTTTCAAGGTCGGCGTGAGCGTCCTGCCCCGTTTCCCCAAGGACTCCACAGACCGCAACCGCACCTCGTCCTTCGCCTTCACCGGCAACAAGTTCGAGTTCCGTATGCCCGGCTCGTCCCTGTCCATCTCCGGGCCGAACGTCGTGCTCAACACCGCCGTGGCCGAGGAGCTCCGCAAATTCGCCGACCGGCTGGAGGCCGCCGACGACTTTGACACCGAGCTTCGCGGCATGATCCACGAGCTGGTGGTAGAGAACAAGCGCATCGTCTTCAACGGCAACGGCTACGACGAGGCGTGGGTGGCCGAGGCCGAAAAGCGCGGCCTTTTGAACCTCCGCACCACGCCGGAGGCTCTCCCTTATTTTATAAAGGAGAAGAACATCCGCCTGTTCGAGACCCACAAGGTGTTCACCGAGGCGGAGATCTACTCCCGGTACGAGATCCTTCAGGAAAATTATGCCAAGACCATCAAGATCGAGGGCATGACCATGGTGGATATGGTTCGCCGGGACATCCTGCCCGCCGTCAGCGCCTATACCGGCGAGCTTGCCGGGAACGCCGCGGCGAAAAAAGCGCTGGGCGACGCGGTGGACATTACCTACGAGACCAACGCGGCACAGCGCCTGTCCGAGCTGTCCACGATGGTACTCAAGACCGTGGGCGTGCTGGAGGACGCGCTTGTCCGGTCCGAGAACATCTCCGACTGCGCGGAGCTTTCCAATTTCTGCCGCGACAGCATTTTTGCCGCCATGAACGAGCTTCGCATCTACGTCGATGAGATGGAGACCATGACCAGCTCCGAATACTGGCCGTACCCGTCCTACGGCGATATGCTCTTCAGCGTCCGCTGAAGCGGGAAAACACACAGCCCCTCTGCTTGCGAAAGCAGGGGGGCTGTGTTTTGCCGCAGATCGCTTTCCCTTGCAGACTGCCCTGGCAAAAAAGTAACGAACCTTGACTATGAGGGCTTCGGATGGTATAACAAAAATGTAAAAGGCAAAACGTAAAACGTAAAATGTAAAAGATAATAACAGGGAGGTTTAGTATGGATCGACTGAAAGGAAAGACCGCGGTCATCACCGGCGGCAGCTCCGGCCTTGGCGCGGTCACGGCAGAGCTTTTTGCCGCCGAGGGCGCCAATGTGGTCATCAGCGCCAGACGGGCCGAAGCGCTGGAGGAGGTAGCCGCAAGGATTCGAGCCGCGGGCGGCAGCGTTTTGCCCGTCCCCGGCGATATTTCCAGACAGGAGGACTGTGAAAGCCTGATGGCAAAGGCGGTAGAGGCCTTTGGCAGACTGGATATTCTGGTGAACAACGCCGGCGTTCTGGACACGGGCCTGAAAGCGGTGGACAAATATCTGGACGATGAGCTGCCGAAGATTATCGCCATCAACGAGATCGGAACGATGCAGTGCATCAAGGCCGCGCTCAGCCGCATGGAGGCCGGCGCTTCCATCGTGAATACCGCCTCGGTGGCGGGCTGCAACGGCGGCGGCGGCGCGGCCTATGTGGCCACGAAGGCCGCGGTCATCGGCATCACGAAGCATACCGCCATGCTGATGGCCGACAAATCGATCCGCTGCAACGTAGTTTGCCCCGGCACGATCGTCACTCCCATGACGGCGAAGCTGAACCCGGCGGAGCTGGATATGGACATGATGGGCGCCATGAGCAGGCACAGCGATTTGAAGCTGCCGCCCTGCCAGCCGCAGGATGTGGCCGATGTCATCCTGTTTTTGGCCTCCGACGAGGCCAGAGCGCTGACCGGCCAGGCGCTGGTGTGCGACTTTGGAGCCAATCTCTGATAAAGAAGCAGAAAAAGCTGCTCCGGGCTTTGTCCCGGGGCAGCTTTTTTCTGTGCCGCCGCCCGGAGGCGAAAGCCCTCGGGCGGCTGCTTTTCCGCGGCCTGTCTCAGTCGCGGAAATCGAACAGATCCTTCGGCTTGATCTTGAACACGTCGCACATTTTGAACAGCAGATCAAAGGACACGCCGACGTTCCCCAACTCGATGGCGCTGATGTGGCTGCGCTGGATGTCGAGAAGCTCCGCCAGTTGGAGTTGGGTTATTCGCATGCTCTTTCGGTAGTAAACAACATTCAGTCCAAATTTCCGATATTTGTCCCGATATTCTTCTTTCATATTGTATGATCACCTCAATTGTTAGCATAGAGGGGCATAATTGA
>CAZEXC010000081.1:0-7614 GCA_964516625.1 uncultured Oscillospiraceae bacterium
ACGATTTGGGCGGCGGCACCTTCGACGTGTCCGTGCTGGAGATCGGCGACGGCGTGATCGAGGTCCTTGCCACGGCGGGCAACAACCGTCTGGGCGGCGACGATTTCGACGAGTGCGTCACAAAATGGCTCGTGTCCGAGTTTAAAAAGACCTCCGGCGTCGATCTGTCCGGCGACAAGGTCGCCATGCAGCGCCTGCGCGAGGCGGCGGAGAAGGCCAAGTGCGACCTGTCCGGCGTGACCACGGCGCAGATAAACCTGCCTTATATCACCGCCGACGCCGCCGGCCCCAAGCATCTTGACATCACCCTCAGCCGCGCGAAGTTCAACGAGCTGACCGCGCATCTGGTGGAGCAGACCGTCGCCCCCGTGCAGCAGGCGCTGTCCGACGCCGGGCTGAGCGCCGGCCAGCTCTCGAAGGTCCTTCTCGTGGGCGGCTCCACCCGCATCCCCGCCGTGCAGGACAAGGTTCGCGCCCTCACCGGCAAAGAGCCCTTCAAGGGCATAAACCCCGACGAGTGCGTAGCCGTCGGCGCGGCCATTCAGGGCGGCGTCCTCGGCGGCGACGTGGAGGGCATCCTCCTTCTGGACGTCACCCCTCTGTCCCTCGGCATCGAGACGCTGGGCGGCGTGTGCACGAAGCTCATCGAGCGCAACACCACCATCCCCACCCGCAAGAGCCAGATATTCTCCACCGCCGCCGACAACCAGACGAGCGTGGAGGTAAACGTCCTTCAGGGCGAGCGCGAGCTGGCCGCCTATAACAAGAGCCTTGGCCGCTTCCATCTTGACGGCATCGCCCCGGCCCGCCGCGGCGTGCCGCAGATCGAGGTTACCTTCGACATCGACGCCAACGGCATCGTGAACGTATCCGCCAAGGATCTCGGCACCGGCAAGGAGCAGCACATCACCATCACCGCCTCCACGAACCTGTCGAAGGACGAGATCGACAAGGCCGTCAAGGAGGCCGAGCAATACGCCGCCGAGGACGCCAGGCGCAAGGAGGATGTGGATGTCCGCAACGCCGGCGACCAGATGGTCTATCAGACGGAAAAGACCCTTGAGGAGATGGGCGACAAGCTGGACGCCGCCGACAAGAGCGAGGTCGAAAAGAAGCTGGCCGACCTGAAGACCGCCCTTTCCGGCTCCGACTCCGCCCTCATCAAGACCGCTACCGAGCAGCTTACGCAGACGTTCTACAGGGTCTCTGAAAAGCTCTATCAGCAGGCCGCCCCCAATGGCGACCCGAACGGCGGTGCGGGCTTCAACCCCGGCGCCGGCCCCGACGGCGGCGCAGGCTCCGACGGCCAGACCTATTACGATGCGGATTATACCGAGGTCGACCCGAATAACAACTGATTGGAAAGAAAAAAGCACGGCGGCGGCCGGCGGGGTATCGTATTCGCCCCGCCGCGCCGCGCCTTAAAAGGCAGGTGAGCCATATATGGCGGATAAACGGGATTACTACGAGGTGCTGGGACTGCAAAAGGGCGCTTCCGACGATGAAATAAAATCGGCTTACCGCCGCATCGCCAAGCAGTGCCACCCTGACCTCCATCCCAACGATAAACAGGCAGAGGCCCGGTTCAAGGAAGCGAACGAGGCCTATGCCGTTTTGTCCGATCCGGACAAGAAAGCGAAATACGACCAGTTCGGCTTTGCCGGCATCGATCCCAACTACGGCGGCGGCGCCGGCTTTACCGGCGGCTTCAGCGATCTGGGCGATATTTTTGGCGATATTTTCGGCGCGTTCGGCGGCGGCTTCGGCGGCAGCAGCCGCAGCGACACCCGCACAGGCCCCCAGAGAGGGGAGAGCCTGCGCGTGCGCCTGACAATATCCTTTGAGGAGGCGGCCTTTGGCTGCCAGAAGGAAATAAATGTCTCCCGCATCGACCAGTGCCCCGACTGCAAGGGAACGGGCTGCGCCCCCGGCACGACGGCGGAAACCTGCCCGAACTGCCGCGGCGCGGGGGTCGTCCGCACACAGCAGCGCACAGCGTTCGGCGTGTTCCAGTCCACCAACGCCTGCTCCCGGTGCGGCGGGACCGGCAAAATCATCCACACGCCCTGCCCCAAATGCCGCGGCAACGGGAGCGTCCGTACCCAGAAAAGGCTCAGCGTCTCTATCCCCGCGGGCATCGACAACGGCGAGAGCATCTCTCTCCGCGGTCAGGGAAACGCCGGAAAAAACGGCGGCCCGGCAGGCGATCTTCTCATCACCGTGCAGGTGCGCCCGAGCCCGGTGTTCCGGCGGGATGGCAGCGATATCTATATCTCCGCCAGCCTGAGCTTCGTGCAGGCGGCGCTTGGAACGGAAATACAGGTGCCCACTCTGGACGGCAAGGTGGCGCTGAACATACCCGAGGGCACGCAGACCGGCTCCACCTTCCGCATACGGGGAAAAGGGGTGCCGAACCCGCGCGGCGGGCGGGGGGATCAGTTCGTGACGGTGAACCTCGAAACGCCGAAAAACCTCACCCAGAAGCAGCGGGAGCTCATGCAGGAGCTCGCCGAGGCCTTTGGACACAGAATCCGCGAAAAAAGCGCCGAGAAGCCGTTCAACAAGAAAAAAAAGAAATAAAACGGAAGCTTTCCCGCCAAAAACGGCGGGAAAGCTTTCTCTTTGCTTGCACTTGGCGGCAGAATAACATATAATAAAATACGTTCCGCGCATTCCATGATTTTACGATAGAGGTCTGTCCGCATGCTTTCTAATCTTACCATCATTTTCCCGCTGGCCGTGGCATTGGGCGCGCTTTTGTGGGCCTTCCGCTGGGCCGGCATCCATCGGCGCGCGGCTCCGCGTCTGGCCGAACCGAACGAGCGGGAAGACGCGGAAGACGATAACGAGCGGCGCTTCAGCGGGCGGGACTGGCTGGCCATGGGCATCATAACGGCGGTGTACGCCGTCGTGGCCTTCGCGGGACTCGGGAGCACCTCCGCGCCCCAGACGTTCCTGCACTTCGAGTCCGGCAGCTACTACGCTCTCATAGACCTTGGACAGGAGCGGGAGATATCCGCCTTTCGGTATTATACCGGCCTTTGCACGGCAGACTATACCTTGCAGGTATCCGCCGACGGCCAGACGTGGACGGATCAGCTCCAGGAGGACGGCACCTCCGGCATGACCCAAAGCTACAACCAGCTTTTCCGCTGGTGCGACGCGGTGCTGAACGACGACAACGGCCCTGTGCGCTATATCCGCATCATCTCCGGCGCGGAGCAGTATCTCGGCGAGATCGCCGTTTACGGCGAGGACGGCGCGCTCATTCCGGCGGACGAGCTCACCCCGGCGGAGGGCTGCGAGATGCTCCTTGATGAGCAGGACACCATCCCGGACAGCTACAGCTACAAAAACGGCACGTATTTTGACGAGATATACTTCCCGCGCACGGCGCTGGAGATGATAGAAAATATCTGGCCCTACGAGATAACCCATCCCCCGCTGGGAAAGGCCATCATCTCCCTTGGCATCCGCATCTTCGGCATGACGCCGTTTGGCTGGCGGTTCATGGGCGTCCTTTTCGGCATCCTGATGCTTCCGGCGCTGTACGTCTTTTTGAAAAAGCTCTTCGGCTATACCGTCGTGGCAAGCTGCGGAACGCTGCTTTTTGCATTTGATTTCATGCACTACACCCAGACGCGCCTTGCCACCATAGATACCTACGCGGTGTTTTTCATCCTGCTGATGTATCTTTTCCTGTATCTGTGGCTTGCGGAGCCGCCGGAGAAAGGGCGGCTGCGGCTTTTATGGCTGTTTTTGTCGGGACTGAGCTTCGGTCTCGGCGCGGCGAGCAAGTGGACATGCATCTATGCCGGGGCGGGGCTTGCGGTCATATGGCTCATATACTGGATTGCCCGGTTCAAAAGGGAAAAACGGGAGGCCTCCGGCCCGCTCTGCCGCAACATCCTGTGGTGCGTGCTGTTTTTCGTCGCGGTACCGGCGGCAATATACTATGTAAGCTACTACTCCTACGCCCCAAGTCAGGGCGTGGAGGGCGGCATCCTGCGGCTTTTCAAAAAAGAATATCTGCAAATCGTCCTCGACAACCAGAAGTATATGTGGAACTACCACTCGAACCTTGTTTCCACGCACCCGTATTCCTCCGTGTGGTACCAGTGGATATTCGATATCCGCCCGATCCTGTACTATCTCGAATATTTCGACGACGGCACGAAATCCGCGTTCGCCGCGTTTTCCAACCCTCTCGTATGCTGGGGCGGCCTGTGCGCCATGGTCGGTATGGCGTGGCTCGCCGTTCGCGACAGAGACAAGCGGGCGCTGTTTATCCTCATCGGGTATCTGGCGAACCTTCTTCCGTGGGTGTTCGTAAAACGCCTGACGTTTGCCTACCATTACTTTCCCTGCACACTCTTTCTCGTGCTGGCGCTGGGGCACGTCTTTGAGCAGCTTCGGCGTTCCGACACGAGCTATCCCGTATCCATCGGCGGCTTTACCGCCGTTTCGACGGGGCTTTTTGCGATGTTTTACCCGGTGCTGTCCGGCCTTCGGGTCAGCATGGACTATACGACGTATTTCCTCAAGTGGTTTGCCGACACATGGCCGTTTTGACGCGGCCGGAAGACCTTACTGTCACGCCGGGGAGCCTGCTTTCTGCGGGCGCGGGCTCCCCGCAGCTTTTTGAAAAGGAGAAATTCTTATGATCGCTATCGCGTCCGACCATGGCGGCTTTGCCATGAAAAATCAGATCGTCGAGCATCTGCGCGCCCGGGGCGTCGAGATCGAGGATCTCGGCTGTCATACCGAGGAGCGTGTGGATTATCCCGTTTACGCGGAAACGCTGGGCCGCGCCGTGGCCGCCGGGACATACGAGCGGGGCATCCTCGTCTGCGGCACGGGCATCGGCATGTCCATCGCCGCCAACAAGATCCCCGGCGTGCGGGCGGCGCTTTGCGCGGACTGCTATTCCGCCGAGATGGCCCGCCAGCATAATGACGCGAACGTCCTCTGCCTCGGCGGACGGACGCTCGGCTCGGAGCTTGCCAAGCGCATCGTGGACATCTATCTGCAAACGCCTTTTTCCGGCGCGGAACACCACGCGCGCCGCATCGCCATGATCGGGGAGCTGGAACAGTAATGTCTTACCGTCCGCGGGACATATACAAGGGCCGCCGGAAATTCCGCGTGCCGCTGGCCATATTTCTTTTTGTGCTGTGCGCCGTCCTTATCGGCGGGATCGTGCTGTTTTACGCTTTGCAGCAGTATCTTGTCTACGACCAGAACGGCGTGAGCCTTCAGCTCCCCTTCATGCAGCGGAGCGCCGCCGAACAGGAGCAGGAGGACACGTCCGGCGCGGCCGGCGCGGACTATGCGCTTACGGACGTAGAGGTCGTCTACGAGGACCCGGATTTCTCCGATGTTGACCTGGGCGGCTGGGAGGAGCTTTCCGCCACGCAGGCGCTTTTCGTGCCCTATTCCGACGCGGCGGACGCGGAAAAGCTCGACGACGCGGTGGAAAAAGCCGCCGACAGCGATTATACCGGGCTCGTGCTGGAGCTGAAAAACGAGAGCGGGCAGCTTGCCTGGGCTTCGCTGAGCGAGACCGCCGCAGGCTACGGCGCCTCCGGGACGCTGGACTATACCGAAACCGTCGCCGCCATCCATGAAAAGGGCATGACCGCCGCCGCGCAGATAAGCTGCTGCGCCGACGCGCTTCTGGCGACGCGCAACAGCCCCGTGGCGCTCAAGACCCCGACCGGCAGCCCGTATCAGGACGCCGACGGCGTATACTGGCTCGACCCGTACAACCGCACCGTTCGGAGCTATCTTGCCGATTTGATGGCGGAGCTGGCGGAAATGGGCTTTGACGAGATCGTTCTGGCCGACCTGTACCACCCCGTCAGCGAGGAAGCGCTTACCTATTCCGTCACCATACAGACCTCGCCGGATCCGGTGACGGCGGTGTGCCAGATGGGCCGGCGGCTGGCGGAATCCATGTCCGGCACGGGCGTCGCGGTGTCGGCGCTCATTGACGCGGACTCCATGCGGAACGGGCTTTCCGCCCAGACCGGGCAGGATCTGGGGATATTCTGGCGGCTTTTCGCGCGGCTGTACTGCCCGTCCGACGCCGCCAGCGCAAGCTCCGATATCGAATACGCCACGGAAAACATGACCCGGGGCGACGCCTCCGTGCGTCTGGCGCTCGTGTGCCCCTATGTGCCGGAAAACGTCGGCTCTTATGTGATAGCCGCGTCGTAAGCGGCGCTTCCTATATGATTTCCGAATAGCTGCCCAGATAGCGGAAGCTCTCGCACAGGTGCTCCAGATCGCCCATAAGCTGTATGAGCTTCGGGGAGTAGACCGGCGTGTCCAGATCGAAATAGAACATAAACTCAAAATCCCGGTCGGGGAGAGGGCGGCTTTCCAGCTTCGTCAGGTTTATGCCCAGAGAGTTTATCCGCGCCATAATGCGGTACAGTGCGCCCGGGCGGTGGGACGTGGTGAGCATGATGCTGGTGCGATCCGCGCCGGGGTATATCTCCAGCTCCTTGCCGATGCAGATAAAACGGGTGTAGTTGTTGCCCTTGTCCTGCACGGAGGCGGCAAGGGTGCTCAGGCCGTATAGCTCCGCGCAGGCGTGAGAGGCCAGCGCCGCTATGTCCCGTCGGCCGGACTTCGCCACCATTTCCGCCGCCGCGGCGGTGTTCCCGCAGGCCGTCACCCGGATATCGGGATGGGCGTGCAGAAAGTCCGCGCACTGGGCGATGGCCTGCTCGTGGGAAAACACCTCGCGGATATCCTCCAGCTTCGCGCCGGGGCAGGCGAGAAGATCATGGTCTATCTTCACCCGCACGGAGCGGACGATGCTGAAATTATATTCCATCATCAGGTCGTATATCCTGTTGACGGAGCCGGCGGTACTGTTTTCCAGCGGCAGCACCCCATAGCGGCAAAGACCGCTCGCGATGGCGGAAAAGACCGCCTCGAACCGGCTGACGTGGGAAATGCTCGGCTCGCGGAAAAGCTTTTCCACCGCGGTCTGGGAATTGGCCCCCTCCACGCCCTGACATACGACGGTGGCCTTTTCCGGGAACATGGGATCGGTCGTTTGCAGCGCCCTGGCGATGCGTTCGCCCTGCGCGCTCCCGCAGCTTGTGACGGCGGCCTGATAGCTGCTGCTTACGTCCGCGAGGGTGGAATACAAAACCCCCGCGTAGCCCTCCAGCGCCTCCCCCGCCCGGGCCCGGAAACGGGCCCGGGCGGCGCGTTCCGCGCCGACGTCGGGGATGAGGACGCCGCTTTCCGCCTTTTTCTTTGCGATTTCGGCGCTCAGCTCCATGCGCCGGACAAACAGCTCGCCGAGCTGATCGTCGATATCCTCCACGCTTTTGTTGAGCTGCTCCAGTTCCATGTCCATATCTCGTCCGCCTTTCGTATAAAAAAGCTGTGCAGCGATCTCGCTGCACAGCCAAAAATCACCGTTTGTTTTACCGCAGTCGAAATCGCCCTTACGCTTTTCGGGAAAAGGTAAAGAAGCTGGATTTTGCGGTAAACAGGAACATTACAGTGGTCTCCCAACTCGTTTGATGATATATATCATACTCCGTTTCCCACTGCCTGTCAAGCGGCCGCGCATCACCTCGACTGCTCGAA